>NZ_JBOKYU010000005.1:0-81298 GCF_051972735.1 Laedolimicola sp.
TTACCGCCGGTAAAGCCTTCTTCTGTGGCCTCATTGAAATCAAACTGCGCCAGGATCCGCTTCTCGATCGGCGTATCGTCGTTGGTGATTCCGCCGATTTCTTTGTTGACGCGGTTATATTCTTCCCGGGTAATCGGCAAGATGGTACCGTGGCGCTTCTTCAGGGAGCCGAAGTTGACATCGGTGGCCGGTGCCCAGCTGTTGGTCGTCTGATCCCCGATATCTGTAGTCCGGAAGGGCAGATATCCTTTGCCTTCTCTATACTGGTCACACATCAGACCCCAGGTCGGAACCTTTTTTCCACCCTTCGTCTGCCAGTCATCCTCGTTATACAGGAAGAATTCCGGTCCCTCCAGCATGCTTCCGCTGTATCTGTCGTTATTGAAAATATCCCTTAAGGTTCCGATGATTTCCCAGCCGTCATAGATCGATTTGCTTTTTTCAATGGTAATCTGACCGTCGCCGGACGCACGATAGTAGGTGTCCCCCACCTGAATCATAGTCGTGTCAATGATAGACTTCTCCCGATCAATCCAGAGTACCGCGTCAGAAAATGTATAAAAATCACGGGTGGTGGCATAATACATGTTCATGCGGTCACCCAGCTTGTTGCTTTGGTCGGATCCTGTCGCCCAATATACCACATAATTTCCGGTATTCTCGTCGTAGAAGGCCTCCGGAGCCCAGGCGCAGCCTGCTCCCGGAATGGTGCCTGCCACGTCCGCCAGACGGGGCTCGGTCCAGTTTACCAGATCGGTGGATTCCCAGATAACCAGTTTGGTGCTGCCTCCAGTGGTTGCATTGCCCCAGCCCTTTCGGTTATAGATGCTGAGATCGGTAGCGATCAGATAAAATTTATCGCCGTTAGCGGAACGAATCAGGTACGGATCACGCACGCCCTTATCACCGACGTCAGAGCTGAGCACCGGGCTTCCGTTGGCTGTCAGATCCGTCCACTGGCTTCCGTCCTCGCTGGTAGCGAAGTAAATCTGCTCGTCTGTGGCCCGGCCTTCGGTTCCGGTGAAATGCGCAAACAGATAATCTGTAGTCTGCTTCATCTGCTCCGGCGCTTTCTTTACAGTAATTTCAAAAGAAGCTGTTCTTTTCTCCTCCCCGCAGGTCAGTGTGGCGGTAAGTGTCAAAGTGGTATCTTCCGCCGGTCTGGTGACGATACCGGGCTCTTTTCCGTCCTGGGCCGTAGTGGTCACGATACCGTCCATGCTGGCGCTCCAAGCCACGCTTGCCTTCTTATCCGCACCCTTGATACTGATTTCTGTGGGCAGATAGATATTTCCCATAATCTGGGATGCATTCGGAATCCCGATTTTTTCAAGCTGTGCCAGAGCCTCGTCTGCAGTTTCCACATCGTTCAGATTCTTGGTCAGTTCCTGCTCAGATTTTGCTCTGCTGTAAATCACCAGGTTGTCAAGGTAGCCCTTATAGTATTCTCCGCCGCCCCAGTTGGCCTTACCTATCTGAAGGATACTGGACTCTCCGAGAATCTCCTGCAGCGCGTAATTATTTTCCACTTCGGCTTCTTTACTGCCGTCCACATAAAGAACCGTCTTATCTTTCGTATATACAATGTCAATATGCTGCCAGCCATCGGCCGTCGTAGTGGCCGTGGCCGCATTACCGACTCTGGTTCCACTGCAATTATAGCGTTCCGCCCGCACAGATGCCTTCTTGCTCATCACGCCGAGATAATGCTCGCTTCCGTATTTCTGAGCCGTGGTATCCGGCGCCGCATAAAAGGTCCAGCCTGCGTGACCGGAATTATCCGGCTTTGCGTCGTAGCTGACAGTAAGCTCGTCCAGACCGGTCAGCAGGCTTCCATCCTCACAATCTGTCACATTCAGGTAGGTAGAACCATTAAAATACATGGCGTTTCCATTCTTCTCATCCCGCTCCTTGATGGTTGCAGATCCGGTCACTTCTGCCTTTGCGTTGCCGCCGTCCAGACTGTCATTTTCAAACTCAAATTTTGCCAGAACCTCCGGGACTTCTGCTGCCACTGCCGCAGCTTCTGTTTCCGGAGCCGCCTGCTCCGCAGGCTTCTGCGCTTCTTCCGCTTGCGTCTTATTTGCCGGAGTTTCTTTTCCTCCGGCTGTCTCCTGTGCTGTTTCCGTTTTTTCTGTCTGTGTTTTTTCTGTTTCCGTTTTTTCTGTCTGTGTTTTTCCGTCGGTCTCTGTCTCTTCCTGTTTCCCGGAATTTTCCTCTTTCTTCTCCTCTTCGGATCCTTTCGTTTCGCCTGTTCCGGTTTCCATAGTCCCTTCCGTGGTTTTTTCTTCCGCCGCTTCCGCTTCCAGTACTTCCACTCCCGCTGCTTCCGCCTGTACTGTCATGGGGGCCAGGGAGCCTCCCGTCACAGCCGCAGCCAGAAGGAATGCGAGACCCTTCTGCCAGGCAAGCTTCTTATCCTTCATCTCTTCTCCTCCCCGATACATCATGCAAAAAACAGGTATCTGTTTTCCGCTTTTTTTGCCAGTTTCCTATAAAAAACTATACAAAATTCGCTGAAAATCAGATACCTGTTATCTTTTCAGGTTTTTATTCTTTTTTTTGAAGTTTTCAAAGCTGCCCCGGAAAAGTTTAATATTTTAAGAAAAAGGTGGATTTTTTTCAGATTTTTATTTTCGACCCAAAACCTCCGTCCGGTATTTACTGGGTGACATCCCTGCGTTTTTCTTAAATACCTTTGTAAAATAAAAGTAATCCCGGTACCCGACATGTTCCGCCACAGCCTCCACGGACAGAGTTTCGTCTGCCAACAGTTCCTTTGCCTTCTGGATGCGTTTCGAAGTCAGATAATCCGAAAAGGGCAATCCCAATTCTTCCTTTAGAAGGCTGCTCAGGTATCCCGTGCTCAAACTGTATTTCCCCGCCAGACCGGTCAGGGTGATATTTTCCGTATAACTGCTCTGAATTTCTTCCACAATCTGCTGCAGGATAGAGGGCGGCAGATTTTCGGGTTTCTCTGCACGTGACTGTCCGTTCTTCTCAACCTGTCCGCCCAGTCGCCTCAGGACCTCTGTTAACTGCTCCTGCTCCACCGGCTTCAGCAGATAATCTACCGCTCCCATCTGCAAAGCTTTCCGGGCATATTCAAATTCCGCATAGCCGCTCACAAAAACAAGCTTTGTCCCCGGCGTCTGAAGATTCAGTTCTTCCAGCAGCTTCAATCCATCCAGACCAGGCATCCGAATATCGCTGATGACCACATCCGGCCGCAGACGCCTGATTTCCTCCAGAGCTGTCACCCCATTATTGGCCTCGCCTACTACCCGGAACGGCTCTCCTGATTTCTCAATCAGCTTTTTCAGGCCCATGACAATCCAGATTTCATCATCCGCAAGAAATACACTATACATTCTTTTCTTCACCGCCTTTTCTTCCGTCCTGCACTACGTCCGGAATCCGGATCGTAATCCTCGTTCCTTTACCCGGTTCACTTTCTATCTGAAATTCCATCTGTTCTCCATAAAACAGCTTTAAACGCTGATAGATATTGCTCATGCCAATCCCGCCGGTCTTCTCGCCCGCTTCGATTCCCCGGCGAATCTCCTGAAGCCGCTCTTTCTCAATTCCGCAGCCGTCGTCCTCCACCCGGAATATCAGCTGCCCTTCCCGGTGCTCCACCTTTACCTGAACCGTTCCGCCCTCTATGGTCTGCTCCAGGCCGTGAAAGACCGCATTTTCCACCAGGGGCTGCAAAATCAACTTGATAATCGGCTTCTCGGCTGCCGCCTCCTCCATATGGATCGCCACGCGGATTTTTCCCATAAAACGATACTCTATGATACGGGCGTACTCCCGGATATAACTTATCTCTTTTTCCACCGTTACCACATTTTCCCCTTTAATGGCATAACGGAATACCCGTGACAGGGACATGGTGATCTCCGCAATCTCGTCGGCATCGTGGTACAAAGCCATAGCCCGGATACAGTCCAATGTATTATATAAGAAATGGGGATTGATCTGATTTCGGTAAGCCAGCAGCTGCAGCTGTTTTTTTGACAGTTCCATTTCGTAAAGCTTCTGCCTGGATTCCGTCATTTCCCTGTCATGCCGCTCCCGTTCATCCAGCATCCGGTTCAGACTGTTGATCACCGTTCCTATCTCATCCTCCCGAACCATTTCCATGCGTGCCTCGGGTTCCGTCATAATGTGTCGGATAAACGTATCAATCTGATGCAGCGGACGTACCAGATAGCGGTAACAAAAATACAGCAGAACAAGCAGCGCCAGAACAGCCAAAATATAGGCCACTGTTATCAGGTACGTTAACTGATTCATCGACTGATTATACGTGCGGCTCGGTATCCGGCTGACCGTTCGCCATCCCTCTATGGCAAGATTTCGTATCTCTACTTCATAATCCGCATTATCCTCCAGCATACTATCCAACAGCACGGAAGCACCTCCATTGCCTCTGGCTGCTACAATCCGGTTTTTTCCGTCCAGAATATAGTTCTCGGCCGTATCCGTCACCCGGGCATGTTCCAGCATATCATCGAAATTTCCGGTTTTCATCACAAAGGCGCAGCGAGCCAACATATCACCATAATTCTTGCTTTCCAGATCATAAACCGGAAAATATATCAAATAACGATCCGCCTGCGACATCCCCATGGAAAATACATTCCCAAAAGCCATTATTTCACTGCTTTTTTTCAGTCTTTCCTCTTCACCGGGCACCTGCTCACCCAGACTGAGCAGGAGCTCCCCATCCCGATTGTAAATGTACAGTCCCGCAATGTTATTTTCCAACAGTACCGCATTTTGATAAAGCTCTGCCACTTTCTCCGCTGATACTACGCGATCTGCAGATTCCATTGTAAGATACTGATACATGAGCGGGGAATAGACCAGATTTGTCGCCACATGATTCATAAAATCACAGAAGTTGTCTGTCTCCGCGCAAATCTGGGAGAGTTTTTCCTTATTGAGTTCTGTAAGATTTTTCCGATTGCTGTCCGCCACATACTTCGTCGTAACCAGATAAGCGATGACCAGTACCATAAGTACCAGCCCGCCTATCATCAGAAGCCTTGCCAAAAGACTGCTCTGTCGCTTGTTCATTCCGTTCCTCTGCTCTCTGTGGAATTGATCTTTTTAAGTTTTTCGCCGTATTCCTGACATCTCGCCTGGTAAACCTCGTTTTTCACCTGATCAAGCTCCTCAATACCGCGATTTCTAAGTCCTTTCATCAGCGTCTCATATTCCTGCTCAAAGGCAGCTTCATCGGACGCCAGAACCACCTTCGGAAGCTGAACTTTCTTCCACTGCTCCAATACCGCGTCCATCTTTCGCTCTTCCCCATCCTCCGGGAAATTTTGCAGCAGGTCCGTCACCAATGATTTGTTATAGATAACCGTTTTCTCATTTTTCGCATAGGCAGTCTGTATTGTCTCATCTGCCTGTATCTGACTGCCTTCCTCATAAGGTGCCAGTACACTCCGCTCCCAGGCTGTGTTGTTGAACATCCACCAGATATTCACGTCGGTCTCGCTGCCCGCTGCTCTCGCCTTCTCTCCCTCCTCTGTCAGCTTAATTCTTCCTTTTTCGTCCAACACATAATCTGCTCCCTCATCTCCGAAGCACCACCGCCGCATTCCTGCTTCGCTGGTCATATCATCCAGCCAGGCTGCAATCTGCTCCGGATAGCGGCAGTCTTTTGCTATAAAGGTATTGATCCATCCGGTAGTAGCCTGCAACTTTCTTCCCTGCACCGGCCGTTCTCCATCTTTTCCCTGAATTACGCCGGATGAAATCCATTTCCGTGCATCCACGCCTGTATTGCATACATTTCCGATAAAACACAAAACTTTTCCGGATGCCATTTTCTCCTTGATCTGATCGTTCGTAAAAAGCATCTGTTCTACGGACGCGTATCCCTCCCGCATAGCCTGATTTAGAAATGCCAGCGCCTTTTTTGTCTCCGGCTGTCGGATCTCATCCAGGTAGTTTCCCGCGTCATCCACATATTCTGCGCCAAAGGTCGCTTGCAGAAAGGCCAGAGAAAACGCCTGCCAGGCATCGCCGTCTATCAGAAGGGGCTGGATATCCCCTCTGGCTTTCGCTTTCTCCCATGCCTGAAGGACCTCGTCTTCCGTCTGAAGCTCTTCTGCTTCAATCCCCAGTTCCTCCAGAAGCTTCCGATTCCACATGATTCCACCAGGGTTACCCAGCTCTGAGATCTCCCGATAACGGGGCGCGCTGGCCTTCCAGATCTTCCTGGCGTCCCGGGAATTGATATGGGACGGCCAGGCGTACCAGGCTCCGTCCCTTTTTATCAGCTCATATTTTATATCCTCCGGGAATTCAGTCAGGATATGGGAATCTGGACAGTAGGTTTCCAGAAATTCATCCAGTTTCCACACCTTCCCGGACGTTACTAATTGATGGATCACCGTTTCGTCTGTCACCGAAATAATATCTGGCAGTTCATTATTCACCAGCATCAGGCTCAGTTGACGATTCGGTTTTCCTAACCTCGGCATGACATCAATGACAACACCCGTTTCCCGTGAAATGTCGCCTGTAATCGTACCCTCTGTCACATCCCATTCCGGCGCGTGCCAGAAATCCACGCCACAGAACAGAGTGGCATGAACATACGCCTCCCGGGTGTCTGCCTTTTCTTCCATTTTTTCTGCTTCTCCACATCCGGACAGCAAAAGCGTCAGGAGCAATATACCGGTCCATAACCCTCTCTTCATCCCATCCTCCTCCTTCATTTCCAGCCTATCCCTGTCTGAGTACCTCCAGCGCCATCTTAAGCTCCGGCACGCTCACCTGCCCCGGCGCGGAGGCCACGCCTGCGCTTCCGAAGGTCATGACGGAGCCGAAGACCTCACCGGCCAGACGGCTCACCGCCCCCTTCGGACCCATGGACATGGTTACCACGGGCTGCTTCGCGTACTGCTCCTGCATTTCCCATGTGGCCGAAAGAAGCGTCAGCACGTCCCCCGCGTCCTGAGGCATGACCGCAAGCTTCAGAAGATCCGCCCCACAATCCTGCATCCGGATTAGCCGGGCTAGGATCTCCTCTTTTGCCGGAGTCTTTTCAAAATCATGGCTGGAGGCAATCACCTTTACCCCCTGCGCCTTTGCCTCTTTGCAGATATCCCGAAGCAGCTCTTCTCCCCGGAACAGTTCCACGTCGATGAGATCTGCCTGTCCGGACATAAGGACCGTCCTTAAAAATACCGCATACTCCTCAGGGCTTACGCTCTGCTCGCCGCCCTCCTCTCTGGTCCGGAAGGTCACCAGAAGCGGCAGCTCGCCCAGCTCTTCACGCAGCCATATCAGCATAGTTTCCAGTTTTTCCCTGTCAAATACTTCCTCATACCAGTCTGCCCGCCATTCCGCCAGATCCGGCTTCGCCGCTTTCAGCTCTGCCGTCCGCAGCGCAATCTCCTCTCTGGTGCGGCCCGTTATCGGAACGCAGATCTTCGGTCTTCCTTCTCCAAAAACAATCTTTCTTATTTTCACTCGATTCATCTATTTTTCTCCTGATTCCGTTTGCTTTTTGCACCATTTTACCATATAATAGAACTATTGGACAGCGGATTTCTCAGAAATCTGTCTGTAATCTGAATTTTATAGGAAATGAGGTATTGGGAAATGGAAGAAAAAACAACAATGGACGATTTCAAGGAAGAGCTGGAGGCTTCCTTCCAGGATACACAGGAGAATGATGTGGCTGACATCACAGATCCGGCGTGGCAGACTCTGGTACAGTATCTGGAGGACAAGACCGTTCTCACCGTAAAAATCGGCGGCATTGTCAAGTCCGGCGTAGTCGCTTACGTAGAAGGAATCCGCGGCTTTATCCCGGCTTCCAAGCTTTCTCTTAGCTATGTGGAGAACCTGGAGGACTGGCTGAATAAGAAGATCCAGGTACAGGTTATCACTGCAGATCCGGAGAACCAGAAGCTGGTTCTCTCCGCAAGAGAGCTGCTTCGCGAGAAGGCTGCCGAGGAGCGTCGGTCAAAGCTGGCCAGCGTACAGGTCGGTCTGGTAACGGAAGGAAAGGTCGAGAGCATCCAGCCCTACGGCGCATTCATCGATCTGGGCGACGGTCTCTCCGGACTGGTACACGTATCCCAGATTTCTGAAAAGCGTATCAAGAGCCCGGACGTGGTTCTGAAGGTCGGCGATACCGTAAAGGTAAAGGTTATCGCTATCAAGGACGGCAAGCTGTCCCTGAGCATGAAGGCGCTGAACGAAGCCGCTGCGGAAGATCTTCCGGAAGAAAAAATCGAAATCCCGAAGGCCGAGGAGCTGACCACCACCCTGGGAGACCTTTTCAAGAATATTAAGCTGTAAAAAACAGAAGTAAAAAGCGAAGGCATTTTGGATGCCTTCGCTTTTTGCTTCTATTTGATTCTGGATATTCGGTATCAGGAAATAGAGACCTGACCGGTGAAGGTCATAATGCCGAACCACAGCAGGAACACAGCAAAAACGAAGAAAAGGAATCCGCCGAAAACGGGCTTTCGAGGTCTGTCCTCCGTAATGCGGTCGGGCTGCTTGGGGTCATAATATCCCACCACCTGCCGCCCCAGCTCCCGCTTGCCGGACAACGTCTGACGGCTTGCGTAGTGGTAGGTCCTGCCATTTACAGTGTACTCATAGGTTGGAAGATAGACCGTCTCCCGACGCAGCCGATCACTGCCGTCCTCCTGGTGCTCCCACCTTTCATCGACCGATTCCTCGATCCATACCACCTTCATCATCGTGGTGCCCGTGTACCGCTGCACGTCATCCTTGTATCCCTTCCATGCGCCTTTCCGCTGGCGGACCCCGAGCCATGCCACCAGTACAGCCCCGAGAACAAAGCCGGTTCCCGCTGTAATATATCGCGTATATTCCACGGGCCATGCCACAAGCACTACCGCAAGAATGAAACCAATCACGATTACTTTCATATTCTTCATACGTCCTCCTTCCTGCCGCCATGGGCGGGGATTCCTTTTTACGACACCGACGGTTGGTTCCGCACGGCATCCACAAACAAAATAGTTAGTCCGATATAAGCGGCACATACCACTGCCAGCAGGACGCAGAGCATAACGCAGACGATTTGAACCGGTTTCCGCAAGTAACGGTGTGAGAGAACACTCCCCAACATCGATAGCAACAGCAACATAACAGCGAGCCAAAAAGGCATATGCCCCACCTCCCTTATACGCCGCGGAATACGTCGATCAAATCTGTGAACCAGCGCAGTTCACAGGTAAAGCGCCGGCGCAGCTGATCCGGCATCTCCCGACCCTTGCCGATATCAAAAAAACCGCGACCGCTGTGGACGGCAAGATACAGCCTGCCATCCGGATTGAGATTCACGGCAAATTTACCGAAGGAGGCATCTGCCAGTGCCAGGATCTGCTCGATGCAGCCGGGATTCAGGATGCAAAGGGCCGCCTGCGCATCGCCGCTGCTCAGATTAAATCGTTTATCAAACATCTCATTGCCTGTCTTGATCGTTCGGGCGTTGAACAGCTTATCCATTTTGTCCCGCGGCCAGATGGTCAGCCATGTTTGAAATTCTTGTCCCAGTTCACACAGCATCCACTGGCCGGTGTAAACCACCTGCTCGTTCTTTTCCCACAGGCCGGTCTCCTCCCGTTGAAACTCGCTGACTTCCGTCAGCCTTACGGTACATAGTTCCGTGGTCAGGCCGCGATATGTTCCGCGGATATACCCACTGCCGCTGCAATGGGTGTGGCCGGGCAGGGGAATGTTCGTGTCCTCTGCGTCCAGAAGATGCGACGCAGGGTTCATCTGCACGTTTTCAAGGGCAGCGCCCACGATGTCCGGCGCGATGGCGTCGAAGGTCTGCCGGCCTGCCTTGTCCTTGGACTTACCCTGCACCATCTGCCCCAGGCTTAGAACCACACCGCCGATGACAATCATCACAAGGTTGCCGCCCAGAATGATGCCCACCACGGCAATCACCACGCCCAGCAGCGAAAGAATTTTTCCGCCCAGCTTGCTACCCTTACTCTTACGCAGCTCCTGCGCCATATGTTCATCCGTCATGTTCATGTCCCTTTCTTCCATATTCTTCTCCTTATTCTGTCGTGCCTGTCAGAGCGGGGCTTTCCGTTATCAGATCCAGCAGATTGCCCATACCGGTCAGCGAGGCGGTGAACCACTTTCGGATGCCGTCGATATCCCGCAGATCCAGCTCCTCCGGAACGCCCGCAAACACATACCGGGTGTTCAGGGCCAGCGTCAGATCGCCGTCACGGAGGATAAGACCGCACAGCTTGGAACTGTTGGAAGATGCCTCCAGCTTCTGCACCAGCTCACGAAGCTGCTGCGTCACCTGATCGTCCGCCGCCTTCCCGTCCGACCTGTGGGCAGAAAAATGCTTTCTAAACAAAACGGAATCGGTAATATCGTCCTTTTTCCGCTCCTGGAACATGTCGTTTACGGTCATATCCAGTGCCAGGTCACAGATGCCCTTGCAGCGTACCACGATGCCGCGGAACAGCGTCTCGGTTCGAGTCATCCAGTTGTCGTTGTCGGGGCCGGAGCGTTCTTCCACCGTGCGGCGCAGCTCCACGTTGGCAGCGGAAAACCGCAGCCCCTTGTGCTCGCCCTCGTGAAAGTCCGTCACGGTACACTCCGTAAAAGAGACCGCCGACAGCTTTGCTGCCTCCAGGTACGCCCAGTCGATGGGCAGCGTGGCCGGCTCCGGCTCCGGGCCGAAGGCTTTTGTCAGCTCTGCGCAGAAATAGCCGCCCAGCTCTTGCTGCATCAACGCTTTTTTCTTCGTTTGGGCGGGCTTTGCCACCAACAGGAACAGCGCCACACCGGTAAAGACCAGAATGCAGATCACCATGAGATTACGATACACAAACATCATGATGCACCCGGTGATCACCAGAATAACGCCCAGCAATATGCCGATGCTCTCCATTCTCTGACAGCTTCCCAGCTTTTTTGACAGCTCCGCATCCGTCATGCGCCCTGCTCCCGGCGTGTCAAAGTCATTGCGTTTCATTCCCATAGCCGTTCCTCCCTTTTAGTAACACAGACTGAAGTACAGGCTGCGATAGGGCTCTACCGTGTCGATATCCATAAGGGCAGCTTCGGGCGAAATGCTGTCCAGCTGCATACGTTTGGCACTGTCTTTATAGTTGTCCGGCTGGGCCTCTGCGGCAAAAACGAGTCCGTCATAGTCCTCTGGAAGATAGACGGCGTAGCTCTTGGTCAGAACCTGCGCCCAGTCCCCCACGTTGTACTGCCAGTCGGTTGAATACGCGAATTCAATCAGGTAGCTGTTCCCCTGCCAGCTGACGGTGTGGAGATAATAGTTGTCCCCGCGCTGGCTGTTGCCGTAGGCCGTTGAGGTGGTGAGCCACATACCGGTATAGAAGTCATAGAGTTCACTGCTGGTAACAGTCGTATACTGCTGATCAAAGTAGGGAATGGAGCCTTCCGGAACATAACAGATGGCGTCAAAGTGCAACTCGCGGATGCCGTCGTGGGTGTAATCGCCGTTCTTTATAATCTCCCAATAGCAGTCGTCGGTGTTGTAGCCGTCGCCAAGTCCCGCATAGCTGCAAACCCCATCTTCCAGCAGGAAGGTCCCCATCTCCACGGCGGCATTGATCGCAAGCCCGTTTCTTGTAAAGTACGGCTCCTGAGACTGGATACCCTCCACAGGCAGGAGCGTGCCGCCGTTTACGCTGTCGATGAGGTCGCCGCTGACGGTGCGATCCAGCTGCAAGGTGTCGCCGCTGCCGTCGAAGTGGAGCATCAAGCCATTTTCGTCCACCCACAGCGTGCCGTATTCGATAACATCATCCTGGTCGTTCACAAATTCCCATGTGGCGTCATCGCGGATGCGCAGCCAGAGATTCTCCCCCTGATACTCCCAAAGGCCCACATACTCGCTGAGATCATCACCGTTTAAGTCACCGCCGCTGAGAGCAACGGTGGAGAGATCCTCCCGGAAGACATAGCGCTCCACCGGATCCCAGATCCAGATCAGCTCGGTGGCGTCACCGTTTTCATGGATAAAGCTTACCAGCACATCGCTTTCCTCATCGCCGTCGATATCCTCGAAGGAGATGGCGTTGAATGCCTGCTCTGCATCGGGAATGTTCATAGGAAAAGACACGCTGTCAAAGAGAATCTGCTCCGGCAGATCCCGGTAGAAGGCCGCGCTGCTCTCACTCACCGTGACCAGCACATCCACGCTCTCACCATCATGGGTAATGGTACCGCTGCCAGCCACCACGCCGGTGGTGCGCCAGTCATCTCCCGCTACCTCGTCAGAATTGCCACAGGCGGCAAGATTCAGGCAAATTGCCATAGCCAGCACAGAGATAAAAATATGTTTCCATCGATTCTTCATGGTTTTCCCTCCTTTCCATCATTCCATCATGTAGTAAACGCCCTCATCGCCCCAGACCAGAGCATCCTCGTCAACCTCAAAGACCCGGTAAGAAACGCCGTCATACATGGTGGAGTCCGCATAATAGGTGCTCACCTCGTCCATGGAGTAGGTGAACACTCCGCAGTCCATTTCTGCAGGCTCAACGCCGGGAACGCGCTGGTAATAGCTCCAGTTTCCATTACCGTCAATGACAATATAGGTCTCAGACGAAAGATCGCCGTCATAGTACCAGATGCCCTTGAATTCCGAGACATTCCGCTGGCAGAGGTCGGAATCCCAGCTCCAATAGGAGTCCGGGTTTCCGTCTGGACTGCCACCGTCCTCATACCAGAGGTACTCCATCCCATCTCCGTAGTTGAAGTAACCGTAAGCGGCGCTGTAGAGCTGGCCTTCCTCCATGGCAATGAGGCTGCCGGAATCATCCAGGTTGCTGTAGGCATAGATAGCCTCCCACTCCGGCTCATAGCGGAGGTAGCCTTCATCCACCACTTCCCCGCTGAGATAGAGGGTCCAGTTGCCCTCGGCGTCGATCTCCATGGAATCGTAGTCATTGTTCGCTTCGCCCAGCCAGATACCCTCGAAGCCGCCGAAGTCGTTGACGGTGTCCTCGGTAAGGTCGCCTCCCAGGCCCTCGTTGGGGTCGTCCTGCGGGGCGATTTGTCCCTCCGTATCACCGCAGGCTGTGCACAGCAGGAAAAGCAGTAACACCAGTCCTGCCAAAAGATATGGCTTTTTTCTCTTCATGTAACATCCTCCTTATTCTTCGTCGCTCAAATACAGCTGCGAAAAAATAGTTTGATAGATCTCACCCATATCCGCCGCAGCATCGGGAGATACGCAGAATCCGTAAAGATAGGTGCAAACGTCGGTGTCCACGACAAATACGGTCCATTCCCGGGTGTCTTCGTTCTCACCAGCGGTATAGGTTACGATGTAAACCGGATAGCTTAAGTTTTTGCTGTATTCCTCATTTTCTTCGACGGACAACAGCTCATAGGTATCCGCATCACTTAAAGACAGAGCACAGGTTGCCAGATAATCGCCCAGCTCCTGTACATCCGGAACAAAGCAGCTTTGCTCCGCCGTATTGACCACAAGGAGCTGCCCGTCCTCGGTGATGTCCTCATAACGGTAGGTGCCGTCATCATGGTTTTCGGAGAGCAGCTTCTGCATATTGGTAAAGGGCAGTGCGCCACCCATCAAAACCGGGATGTCGTCCTGTGCGATCACATCACCCCGGCCGTCGCCGGTCACCTGCGTAAAGGTACCAAGCTCAGCCACGTGCAGCGCGCCGACCTCGTCGAACCAACTGCGATAAGCCACGCCGTCATGCTCATTGTAGAAATAATCATAGTCATAGTCCGGCACGAACTGTATGAAGCCGCTGGCGGTCACCTCTTCGTCGGCATCGTACAGCGCAAAGCGTACCTCGTCGCCGGCTTCGCTGGTGGCGGAGATCAGTGTACCGCCGTCCTCGCCCGTCCACGCGCCTCCGTAGAGGTAGAGGTTCGCCATCTGCTCGGAGTCCTTGACAAGCCCCTCGAAGGAATCCGGAACGCCGTATAAATTGTAATCGCTGCCGTCATCGCCATAGTCTTCGTTACTCTCGCCGCAGGCGGCAAGACTCAGGCACAGCGCCAGCGCCAAAGCAAAAGACAGATATTTATTTAAGTGTTTCATCATTTTCTTCTCCTTTTTCAGATAAACGGAGTCAATGCTCCTGTTCCGCCATGGACAAGATCTCGTCATGGCTCAGCTCCACATCGCCGAAGCGGACAAAGATGCCGTTGGTCACAGCGCTGTTCCACACCCGCGCATCTGTCAGCGGGCGAAACCGGATCTTGTCCAGATATGGCTTCATGTCCAATAAAAGCCGGCTTCCGGACACAAAATCTACCTGCAAAACATGGTTGGGCAGCGGCGTGACGGCTGTGAGATACCTTCGGTCCAAGTGCGTACCCTCCTTTCCGCAAAAATAAAAATCCACCGTACAAATATTGTACGGTGGATCCTATGGGATAACCATTAACCAAAGGTTATGTCTTTTGTCCAAATAGCTCGGCTAGCCGTTTCCGCTTGGTTCGGGTGTCGCCCTCGATATGAAGCTTGGAATAGATCTGATTCACATACTGCTTGACACTGCCCTCGGAGAGATAGAGTTTTTCCGCGATCTCCCGGTTGGAAAGGCGCTGTGCCATCAGCTCCACGATCTCAAATTCCCGCATCGTCAGCGCGTCAAAGACTGCCGGACGGGCGCTTGCCGCGTTTCGCGCCCCTGCCCCTTCGCCAAGCTCGGTGATCTTTGCGAGCAGTTCCGTTTTGATCTCCCGCACCAGCAGGGGCTTCAAATGCTCATAATTTTCCACGAACGGCATCATAAGTTCGTCCGGCGCGGCATCAGAAAGCGCCCTTCTTAACCATATGTGGGCTTCCTCGCTCTTGCCCAGCTGCTCATAGGCTGCCGCCGTCTGGATACGGATATGCAACGCTACCAATGCGTAGTGCATCGCCTCGCAGACGGCCAGCAGTTCTGTGCTGCGTCCCACTACCTTGGCATAGGCGCCTTGGGCAAGATACACCTGATTTTCGATCATTTCCATCATGGGCTTGCCCGGCGCAAGCATGTTGATATCAGAAAGGCGGTGCTGCGAAAAAATCTCCGGAATTTTGTCCACTTTACCCTGCAGCGCATGGTAGTAGGCACTGGTGGCACTCCAAAGGTTGATCCACGAGGCGTCGTGATAGCGCAGCAGATCCGCATATCGCTCCTCAAAGGTATAGCGCTGTTCTACGTCTGTGTACAGCGAGAGCCGCCGCGAAAGAAAATCACAGCAGAGTTCCATGTTAATCTGTCCGTTGTCCTTGACCTGTGCGTAGGCACGTTCCACTTCAATGTGTGCATCGGTGAAGCGGCCCTGACAGAACAGTGCCTCTGCGCGCATGATGGTTTCCGCGCCCTGCCCATGGTGATTGGTGACCTGATAGTAATGGGGCATACATTCGTCCATTTCGGCAAGCTCGCTTTCCATCGCTCCCGGCGCGCGGTAGAACATCATCAGAACAGACGGCGATCCGAAGGTCCAGCCGCCGCTCGATTGGATGCTGATGGCGGGGCGGGACATCCGGGCGCTGGCGCTGCGGTGCAGGCGGCTCATGGCACTGATGTCGTTATAGCAGAGAAAGCTCAGAATGAGGTCGCATTCCCCCAGCAGGTTGCCGCGCTCTTCTTCGGACAACTCCGGATGCTCCTCGATGGCCGTCAGCAGCAGCGCCTTCAGCTCCAACATTTTCGGAACTTTCCGCCAGGTGAACATCCGGCGCATCAGCACCAGAATAGCAAAGGGGCATGCTTTCAGCGTTTCTGCAGGGCATTTATCCAGCGCGTTCAGCACATCCTCCGGCTTCAGCGACGCCAGCAGGATGCCCGCATCGCTGCGAATGACCCGCAGCAGCGCATCGTAATTCTCACTCTTCCGGTAGGCGGCAATGGCGTGGAGATACTGTCGGTGCTGCTCGTACCACAGGCCGAAGCGCTCCCAATAGAGCCGCTGCGTTTCCGCCGGCATCGCCAGAAAGCTGCGCTCGGCACACTCCTTCATCATGTGATGGAAGCGGTAAGTCGCGCCGTCCGGCAGGCGTGTGACAAAGGCGTTCTGCTCCGTCAGCGCAGAAAGAATTTGCCCGGCGTCCGCGTTGCCTGTGACGTACTGCGCCATTTGGACGGTGAATTCATCGGCAAGCCCCATGACCGCCAGAAACTCCCGCTGCTGTTCCGGCAACGGATCGATCATAGCGGCAGTAAAGGTGGCGTAGATGTCAGAATGACGGCTGGGCAGCACGCCGTGCTCAAAGAGCGTCCGCAGATTCAGATAAACGGCGGAGAACCAGCCCTCGCTGGAGTAGAGAAGACTCTCCACCTGCGCGTCGGAAAGCTCCGTTCCGCAGCGGTGGGCATAGATGGCCAGTTCCGTATGGTTAAGGCGCAGCTGCTCTGTGCCAATCTGATACACCTTGGCCCCCAGCCGCACTGTCTCCGCGGCAGGCAAAAAACGGTCCCGGCTGGCAACAATCAGATGCACGTTTGCAGGCAGCCGGTTTGCCAGCATACAAAGGAACAGCGAGGCGCGCTTGTCGGTCAGCAGATGGAAATCATCAATAAAGAGATAGCAGGTCGCCTCATCTGCCAGCGAATGGCAGAGAGCGTCCACCAGCAGTCCGGCGCCTGCAGCGTCCGTAGGGCAAGGATAGTTACACAGAACATCAAAACCGGCCCGGGCAAACGCCTCCTGCACGCTTTTCCAGAAGATCGCGAGATTGTCAGAGTACACACTGATGCGGATAATTTTCAGGGTTTCCGACTTGGCACGCTCACCCAGATACCAGTTTACTGCCGTGGTCTTTCCGTAGCCCATGGGGGCGACCACGGTGGTCATGGCGC
This sequence comes from Laedolimicola sp., assembly GCF_051972735.1. NCBI lineage: Bacteria > Bacillati > Bacillota > Clostridia > Lachnospirales > Lachnospiraceae > Laedolimicola > Laedolimicola sp. Next base: position 16,863 of record NZ_JBOKYU010000005.1, read on the forward strand.
AACGGGAAATGGGCCGCAGACTCTCCTGCAGCCTTTCTGATATGTAAATGGTATTTAAATTCCATTTCGGTTTTGGCATAATGCGTATCTCCTTCTGCTGTGAATTACAACGACTGCCTTCTGCGCAATGCTGTATTCCCCTGTCACGTTCTTATTTTAATTATACCATGAGAATATGAACACGAAAAGATCTGTCCTGTTTTTGCACTACCCACGGGCATAAAAAAACGGCGTGACCTTCACAGTCACACCGTTCATTTCTTATCTTCCTACGGAATCAAACTCCTCGCAGATCTCCTTGGAGGGAGCCGCTGTCAGCAGAGAAACAATGACAATTGCCAGCGCGGATACGATGAACGCCGGAAGCAGCTCGTAGATGTTCCAGATACCGCCCATGGGACGAACCAGATACTTCCATACGAATACCATCACACCGCCTGCGATCATACCGGCCAGAGCGCCCTGCATATTGGTACGCTTCCAGAACAGCGCGAAGAGAACCAGCGGTCCGAAGGCTGCGCCGAAGCCTGCCCATGCAAAGGATACGATATAGAATACGGAGCTGTCCGGATTCCATGCCAGAAAAATCGCTACAGCAGCAATGCCAATTACGGTCAGACGCGCTGCCATCATGGAAGCCTTTGCGCTCATCTTAATCTTCAGGAAATCCTGCAGCAGGTTCTGGGATACGCCGGAAGCCGCCGTCAGAAGCTGAGAGTCTGCCGTAGACATGGTGCAGGCCAGGATACCGGCCAGAACCACGCCTGCAACCAGGGAAAGCAGGAAATTATGCTGTCCCAGCAGATGGGCGAAACGGATAATGACGGTCTCGGACTCCGCGCTGGTCGCAAAGGTCGGAATCGCGCCCTGTACGGAAGCCGCGCAGCCAATCACACCGATCAGGATAGCCACTGCCATGGAAATTACAACCCAGATGCTGGCAATCCGGCGGGAAAGCGTCAGCTTATTCTCGTCTTCGATGGCCATAAAACGAAGCAGGATATGAGGCATTCCGAAATACCCCAGTCCCCACGCCATGGTAGATACAATCGTCAGCAGACTGTAGGGGCTAGCCGTATTGGTGGCGCCATCATGCATCTGCGCCATGGAAAGATATCCGGCCAGTGAGTTCGCATTTGCCATAACAGCGTCCCAGCCGCCTGCCAGATGGATTCCGTAAAATACGATAACCACCAGAGAAATACTCATAACAATACTCTGAATCAGGTCTGTGGTGGATACGGCCATAAAACCGCCCATGACGGTGTAACCTACGATTACTACCGCTCCGACAATCATCGCCACATGATACTCGACTCCGAAGAGACTGGAGAACAGTGTTCCGATCGCCTTAAAGCCAGACGCCGTATAGGGAATAAAGAAAATCAGAATTACAATCGCCGCGATACACATCAGAATGTTTTTCTCGTCCCGGAAACGTCTGGAAAAGAAATCCGGAATGGTAATCGCGTTGCATTTTACAGAATAGCGGCGCAGACGCTTCGCCACAATCAGCCAGTTCAGATAGGTTCCCAGACCCAGGCCGATAGCGGTCCAACCAGCGTCAGAGATGCCGGTCAGATAAGCGACGCCCGGCAATCCCATCAGGAGCCAGCTGCTCATATCGGAAGCCTCCGCGCTCATCGCCGTTACCAGCGGTCCTAATTTTCGTCCGCCCAGATAAAATTCATCTGCCGAATCGCCGCTGCCCTTTTTACTGAAATAGAATCCCACGTACACCATTGCGACCAGATAAATCACAATCGCCGCGAGAATTCCCACCTGTCCTGCCATAGTTACATCCTCCTCATTTATCTTTCGATCGCGGAAAACAGCTTCTTCTGCCCCGCACATGGGGCTTATTATAGCACAGAGAAAAATAGACTACAATACAGAATAATGTATAGAACGAATACTGTACTTTTATTTCTAAAAATACATATTTTTATTGATTTAATCGTATTTTATAACTAGACGATATTTTATAAAATAAAGGATACAAATAATAAATTTCTATTGTACAAAAAATAAAACAGGCGCGCTTCAAATCCATATTTAGTTCTGCGGCAGGAAGCTGCTGAGAAACACCGGCAGCACCCGGCTACTGTACTCCACCAACGAATACTCCCCGGCGCAGAGACACCAGTCGTACAGAAGGGCCCGCTCGCAGAGAGCGTAGAGCTTTACCATCTCGCTGACGCCGGACGTTCGACTCAGCTGCCCGTTCTCCCGGCCTTTGGCAATGATTTTCCGCAGCAGCTTATAGTAAATCCGGTTATGATCCAGGAGATGCTTCTCGCCGCTGGTGGTCAGCTGAGTGGAATAGAGTCTGGCCAGCAGATCCAGGGAAATGCTGTCTTCAATCATTTTAAAGAGCTCCTGATTCAGAAAGAGCAGCTGATCCATGGCTGTCATGTCCGGAGTCAGCTCCTCCATCAGCTCCTCATATTTTTCATCAAACAGGGAGCTAAGGGTGGAAAGAAGGGCGTCCTTCCCATCGAAATAATGATAGAAGGAACCTTTGGACGTACCGGAAAGGGCAATGATCTCCTCCACGGTTGTATCCTCGTAGCCCTGCTCATAAAAAAGCTTCCAGGCCGCGCTGACGATCTTTCCTCTTGTATTTCTTGCGTTCTTCTTTGCCATTTTCTTCTCCCTGTCTGCAATTACCCATTTTCCGGGCTATTCATTCAATCTGTAGCTTTTGCATTCTTGAGTCACTTTCAGCCTTCCTAAATTCAGCAGCATATTTTTTCTATCACATCACGAAGTCTCCACCGCTCTTCTGCCGTTAAAAAGGCCGCGTCCGCCGCGTTCAGAAGCAGCGTCTTCCGTTCTTCCGCCGTCATGCCAAGTTCCCGGCTAAGCAGTCCGAATTCCTTCTCGATGGTGGTATCCGACACCGTCATATTGTCCGTATTAATCGTCACCTTCAGCCCCCGGCGCAGAAAATCAAGTACAGGATGCTCCGCAAGGGTCGCCACCGCTTTGGTCTGCACATTGCTGCTGGGGCACATTTCCAATGGGATCTGCTGCTCCTTTAACCGAGCAAGCAGCTCCGGATCTTCCGCCGCGCGCACGCCGTGACCGATACGGCTGGCTCCAAAGGCAAGCGCCGCCTGAATACTCTCCGGCCCGTCGGCCTCGCCCGCGTGAATCGTAAAAGGCACACCAAGCTCTTTCGCGAGACCAAAGACGTCCGCGAAATCCTCCGTCGGATACAGGGCTTCCGCCCCCGCCAGATCCAGCGCCGCCACGCCCCGGCCCAGAAAGGCCGCCGCTGTCCGCACCGTTAGAAGGTTTTCCTCTCGGTTGTCCGCTCCGCGCATACAGCAGAGAATCAGCTTACAGTTGAAAAACGAACCGATAAGCGCCTCCTGCATGCCTGACAGAGCCGCCTTCACCACCTGCTCCTGGCTCATACCCTTCTTCGTGTGAAGCTGGGGCGCAAATCGGATTTCCGCATAGAGCATCCCCTGCTCCTTTAAGGAGCTGACCAGAATATACATGGCTTTGCGCACGGCCTCCTTCGTCTGCAGCACCTGCAGGGGCAGGTCAAATTTTTCCAGATATTCGTTAAGGCTTCCACACTCTTCCGGCGCTGCCAGAAACAGCTTTAGCTCGTCCGGTTCTGTGGCCGGAAGCAGGATTCCCTGCTCCTGCGCAAGCTCCAATACGGTGCGCGGAAGCAGGGAACCATCAAAATGCAAATGCAAATCTATCATAAGATATCCTCTTATATGAATCCGTAATTAGCAATCCAACATGGTCTTGCCTTTTCCGCAGACCTTCTCGAAGTCTCTGCGGAACACGTTCAGAGCTGCCGTTACAGAGTCGTTCTTGATCAGCAGATCCAGTACATCCGGGGAAATGGTAGTCGCGCCAATGCCATACTCGCACAGAGTAATCACCTGACGGGAGTTCTTGAAGCTGGCTGCCAGCACCTCGGTCTTGAAGCCGTAGTTGCGGAACATGTCGTGAATCTCCTTGGCAGTGCGAACGCCGTCGGATCCCAGATTGTCAATACGGTTAATGTAAGGCGCTACATACTGGGCACCGGATTTGGCTGCCAGGAACGCCTGCATCTGGGTATAGATGGCCGTCGCTGTTACATGAATCCCTGCCGCTGCCAGAATACGGATAGCCTTCAGACCCTCCTTGGTGGTCGGAATCTTGATAAATGTATCATCGCCCAGCTCCCGGCGTATCTTGTAGGCCTCCTCCACCATACCATCGGCCTGATCGCTCAGAACCTGCACATGCAGTTCGCCTTCCTCGATGAAATCACGAATCTCCTTCAGTACCTCATAGGGCGGGCGCTTCTCCTTAGCCAGAATAGTCGGGTTACAGGTTACGCCGTCCATGGGAAAATACTCGTACATGGAACGAATATCATCAATATTGGCGTTGTCAATAATCAGCTTCATAATGTTCCTCTCCTTTTCGACGGACCTTCTGTCAGGTTCGCCCGGTTTAGTTGCATAAATGTCATGTTTTGTTATGTTTTGTTATGTTCTGTTATATTTTATTATACTAGAATTCCATAAAAATACAATGCATAATATGTCTAAAATTAAACAAAAATCCATCCTGATTCTGTACTTTCTTACTGTTTCGCTTTTCCACGAAGCTCTTGCACCAGGAACAGTACCGCCAATCCCTCAAAGGCAATCATAATCGGATAAGCCCCTGACAGATACCAGTACAGAATCGCGTTCCAGCCGGAGATTTCCGAGTAGGAGATGCCGCCCAGTAACACGAAATAGCTGGCCAGCAGCGCGGAAAGGGTCAGCCACACGGACAGATCACGGCCATCCGCGTCCTTCACCTTTTTCAGACGACGTTTCAGCATCCGCACACAGAGAACCAGATAAGCCATCGCTCCGGCTGCAGCCGCGATAGCTCCTGTGTAATGGTACGCCTGACACACCCCATTTAAAATGACGCCCTTATAGTTGATCTTCGCCAAGAACCCATGGCGCTCCGGTACATCCCAGTACCAGTCCAGATTCAGGCAGGAGGTGTCGCTCTCAATCCGGGTCACATCGTCGGACAGCTCATAGGAGTCCAGAAGCGCACCGTTCCGATAGGACTTCAGATATATGGTCTGTGGCTTATCCTCCACGGAAAGCTTCAGGGAAAACCGGCACTTTTCGCTGCCGGGCGCCGCAATGCCCTGTCCGGCCAGATAGGACGCGATATCGTCACTCTCGGTGAAATCCGCCGCTCCAAGTACGGTGCCATCCGCAAGCTCCGCCTGTAAAGTCACGCCATCCATACCCTCATAGGACGCGTACCAGCCCGCCATTTCCACCAGATTCGACTCATACCAGACAGCCTTGTCGCCGGTCATCCGCTCAAACAGCGGGATGCCGCCGTTATCATCCGGTTCGCTGTAGAGGTACACCAGTGTCTCCATCTCATCATAGGTGGTGGTATAAGCGATCGCCTTGCCTAACGCGCCGAACAAATCGCCCAGATAGCCTTTTCTCCAGGGGGACATATAGGTTGAAGGCATGGTCGCCTGCCGTTCCAGGCGTCCCTCATCCATGGCGGTCTCCAGCTCGTCCCGGATCTGCAGGCATACCTGATTGACTGTCCCGCCATCCGTATAATAACCGGCCTGCTCCAGAGCGGTACGGAAAATCCAGAAGACCCAGCCGTCCCTTACCTCCCAGTCCTTCTCATTTTCCTCGGAACCGGCCCAGTAGATGCGGCTGCTCTGAATATAAGGCTCCAGCTTCTTCAGAGTCGGACACTCGTCGCACATCCGCGCCACCTTCTCCCTGGTCATAGTGACGCCCGGAATATCCTCCTCCGGCTTCACTGCCATCATGCTCTTATACATTTCTGCAAAGCCGCCTTTTTGCAGCTCGTTGGTCAGACTGATATTATAATGGGTATAGTTCTCCTGGGCAATCAGCTGTCCCGCACCCCAGACGCTTAAAAACGGCAGCAAAATCAGAACCGCTTTCGCCACGTAGACTTTTGCGTGCTCCTTACGCCACAGCACAAACAGATTTCCCAGATATACCAATACAAATACGATGAGAAACGGCTCCACCCAGATAGCGTCCTCCCTCGTATAGAAAAATGTCACCATGCCGATCGCAGCGGTCAGAAGCCACAGAAGCTGTTTCTTTACCGGCTCCTTTCTACGCAGCCACAAAGCCAGCAGGCCGCCGAAGATCAGCAGCACCTGGATATAGGAAATACTGTTGCGGTACACTCTCTGAAACGCCTGAACCGAATAGGACACCGGATTCCACAGAAGCACCAGATACAGGGTCAGGCAGGCCCGGTATTTTTTCAGAAGAGGTCTCAGCGCGTACACGAAAATCATGCAGCTGACCGTATACAGAAATGCCGACACGCTTAGGTAAGACAGGTGCAGAAAATTCAGCACTGCCAGATAAAAGGGGAAAAACATGCCCTTGGTCAGGGTCAGATCGTTATATTCTCCCAACCACCGGCCACCACGCAGGGCATCCGCCATATGTACCATAATCCAGTCGTCATGGATGCCCTTCGGCACCGCCATAATCGGCAGATTGTAAACCAGAAACTCTTTCAGCACACCAAACAGCACCATGGACAGGAAAAAGAACACTTCTTTTCTCCGAGTTGATAGATTTTTCCAGAAATTCATGAATGTTTCTCCTTCCCGTTCAGATTATCCGGTCCAAAGCTTAAAGGAAGCAGCTCCTTTAACAGGTACACCTGCTTCTCCCCGGTTCCGGCTCCCAGAATGATCCGAAACTCCTCCGGATCGCAGAATTCCCGCATGACCTGGCGGCAGACGCCGCAGGGCGCAGTCAGAGCCGGTGCACTGTCTTCCGATCCGCCTGCGATGGCGATGGCTGTAAACGCACGTTTTCCCTCGCTGACTGCCTTATAGATGGCGGTGCGCTCCGCACAGATGCCCGGCGTAAAGGCCGCATTTTCGATGTTGCAGCCGGTATAGACACTGTCATCGGCGCAGAGCAGGGCCGCTCCTACCCGGAAATGGGAATACGGGCTGTAAGAACTCTCCCGCGCCTGCAGCGCAAGCTCCATCAATTTTTCATCACTCATCTGTATCTCCTTATTTATCGATCGAGAACCATCTGATCATAGGCCAGGAATTCAAAACCCAGCCGCTCATACAGGTGCACAGCTTTCTCATTGCTGCGGGTGACCTCCAGACGGAAACGGCGCACCTGCGGCTTCGCCTTCATAATTTCATCAAAGAAACGGGTGCCATAGCCTTTTCCCCGGAATTCTTCCTTCAGAAACAGCTCCTCAAACATCAGACAGCGTCCGCCCACCTCACAGGCATAGTATTCCGTAATATAGGCAAAGCCCACGGTTGTATCATCCTCGTTCAGCACAAAGCCCTCGAGAATCGAATCCTCACTGACAGCATCCGCAAAGGTCTGTTCCAGTTTTTCCATCGGAACCGGATGGCTGACTGCATCGCTGTGGTAGAACTGCTCCACCATGGCCAGTACTTCATCGTGCATCTCTTTTGTCATTTTTTTCAGTGCAAACATGGTAACTTTTCTCCTTATTACGCATTGGTACTTACAGTGTACCTTGAATCCGGCTTTCCGTCAACCATGCTTGCCCGGACGCCTTAGCGTTCCTGAATATGATAGGCCAGTCCTGCCTCCTCCATCTGATCCATGTAGGGACGGGAGGGGAAGTACTCCGGCGAGAATACGCCGGCCTCCTTCCAGATTCCCCGGCCCATAAGCTCGATGGCCAGAGCCGCCCCAAAGCCGGTCTGGGCTACCACTGCCTGCAGTCCGAAATCCCGCAGCGCCTCCTGATTGTCAAAGGGCTGATAGATAAAATATTCCTTCTTCTCTCCGTTCTTGATACCGATACAGTCCACGCCCACGCACATACCGCCTGTCATGTCCTCTCCGATATCCTTGGGCTGGGGCGCGCAGGCCGCTACCACATCCCGGGGCACCACCTTCACATCTCCCACCTGAACCGGATGGATATTCCGAAGTCCCAGCTTATCCAGGACTTTCAGAGCGTTCAGCAGGTTATCGTCCAGAGCGATCTTGAAGCTGGCCTTCTGTAATCCATATTTTTCCAGGTACCGCGGCATGGTGACTACCTCCTCGTGCTCCACCTTTACCAGATGGTTGACACCGAAGGGCTCCGGCATCCGGAAGTCCTCCTCTCCCGCAAAGGCATCCTCGATGAGGAAGCCGCCCTCCCGGCTCCATTCCGCGTTGGGATTCATCACCTCGTCCAGTACCGTCCATACATTGAAGCCAAAGATAATCTCGTCCTTCTCGCTCTCCGGCGGCGTCAGATTGCCGCCGTCCTTCACATGCACCTCCAGCAGCTCATCAAATAAGTATTCTGCCGCGTATTTGGCAAATACATTTACCACGCCCGGATCAATTCCCAGACAGATACAGGCCATCTGTCCCTTTTCCTTCCAGGCCTCGTGCCGGTCAAAATTGTACTTGGTCATGGGCTCCAGGTAAGCCCCCTCAAAGCCCTTTCCGAATTCCGGATGATCCTTCGGCACCGACCAGGTTCCCATGCTGGCATAATCGGCTCCCGCCTCAAAGGCCGCGTCAAATATAAAATTGCTCACAAAGGGAGAGGCCGCGTCCATCACGAAATCAATCCGGTGCTCCCGCATAAGCGCCGTCAGCGCTTCCCGGTCTCTGGCGTCCACCTGCGCCGTCTCATACTGCGTTCCTTCCCGGTATTTCCGCTCCTGCTCCAGATGGCTCTTTACCTCGTCTGCCCGCTTTAAATCAAAATCCGCCAGCAGCACATAGGAAAGCCACTCTCCCTTGGGATCCCGCTTTTCCAGCATTTTTAAAATACATTCTCCTACGGCGCCTGCGCCTGTCAGCATCATTCTCATATCTTTTCTCCTTTTCCATAAAAAATAGAGAGACTGATGCCTGTGCATCAATCTCTCTGTCCTTTTACCAGTTGGTTATCTCCACGTAGGCGGCGATTGCTCGCTCTCTCCAGAGTTCCGTCGGATAACCTTCCTTTTGCCTGTCAGTTTCCACTGCGGAATGATGAATTCCCACAGTTTGCTTCTTCGGCGCTCCTTTTGCTTTCACCAGCCGGAGTCTCTAGAGTTATCCTCTACCGGATCTATGAATTTGAACCAAGTATACCAGTCCCAGCTCCTTCATGCAAGCTTTTTTACTCAATTACCGGAAATAATTCCTTCACGGTCGGGTAGATTCTGCGGAACTTCTGATACTGCTTTTCATATCGGGCTGCGTTCTCCGGGATCGGCTCCACGGTATCCACAATTTCCACAATCTTTTCCGCTGCTTCTTCCACACTTGCGTATTCACCACAAGCTACCGCAGCCAGCATAGCACCGCCCATCGACGGCCCTTCTTCGCTCTTCGGGATATCCACCTTAACATTCAGGATATCCGCCACCATCTGACGCCACAGCGGACTCTTGGCTCCGCCGCCGCAAATCTTGGTACGTTCTATATTACTAATCGTATAACGGAAAAATCCTGCAAGGGCCTCACACATATCAGCCACGCTGTCCAGCCCGGATATCAGCGCCTCGCTTCGGATACTCTCCAGGGTGTTATAAAGGAAATGCGGATTAATCTGATTCTGCAGAGCCTGATATTGCGCCTGCCGTTTACTGAGTTCCAGCGTTGTGGAGGTAGTCATATATTCCAGTGTTTTACAAATTGCCTGTTTTTCCTGCAGATTATAATAATATCTCACCTGCTCCAGATCTTCGCGGCTTCCCTTTGCCGCGAAATATCCCAGCTTTCTGGTCGTTTCCTGATAAGGCTTCCAGATAAGGTTTTGGAAAAACGCTTATAATCGTTAATTCCCACTGATTTCGCAACATTTTCTATCGTCATCCTGCTCTCACGAAGAAGAACTTTTGCCTCGTCTATTCTCACATCCGTCAAATATTCAAGAAAATTTTTCTCTGTTTCCTTTCGGAACAACGTACTGAAATAGCTTCCGGAAAATCCTACCTCAGAGCTTACCTCTTCCAGACTGATGGGATCCGCAAGGTGTCAGCCAGAAAATCAAACAGCCTCTCATGGCTGCTGCACAGTTCAGCCTGTCGGCAAAACTGCTCTTCCCCCTCATCAAAATGGTACTCATTCTGAAATACGCCGGACAGAAGGAAAAGCCGATAGGCTTCCCGCACCAGCCTCAACATCTGCGCGCCATTCATTTTACAGGCCAGTGCATCCATATGGAGCCTTTCCACAACCTCCAGCATCCGCTCCGGCTCCTGCAGCTCCAGACATTGACGGATGGCCACACTAAATGGTTTGAACAGAACATCCTCTCCAACGGAAGAATTTTCCGGAATTTTATCCAGAAACTGACTGTTCCATATAAACAGCCGTTCGCCCATCGTCAGCTCTGCTTCCGTAACACAGCCAGGAAGCTGTCCTATATCCTGTACTTCTCCGCTGACTGCCAGGTGAAACCGCATATATTCAAAGGCATGCAGCTCCATGCACAGAGTGCTGATCATGTTCTCCAGGCCAGCCTTCAGGACCTTTTCAGTTTTTCAAACAGGCCCGGAGCTTTGCTATTCACCAGTTCCATCACGTTATCGGCATAATTTTCGCTGAGATCTTCGTTATTTTTTACATCGGCCTGTATCAGAAAGGTCCTGAATTTTCCCTCCTGAAAATGGTACCAGTATTTTTCATTTAAGGCTTCCATATTCTGGAGAATCCGGGCATACTCCAAATCCATCCACAGGGTTTCTCTTACACGGGCCTGATCCAGAACCTGCTGCTTCTTTTGCTCCAGATTTTTCTCCGTCAATGCTTGATGCTCCATATAACGCTGGCGCACCTTCTGCAGCGTGGCATTCAAAGCTTCCTCATTCACCGGTTTTAATATATAATCGCTGACTCCATAGCGGATAGCGGTCTGCGCATATTCAAAATGGGAATATCCACTGATAATAATAAATTCCATATCCGGGTTTTGGATGCGCGCCCGTTTCAAAAGCTCCATGCCATCATATCCGGGCATCCGGATATCCGTCAGCACCAGATCCGGATGTTCCGCTTCTATCATCTGAAGGGCTCCAATTCCATTCGATGCCGTTCCTACCAGCTTCATTTCCAATTATTTCCAGTGAATCAGCTTGCAAATCAACTGACATACCTTTTCCTCATCATCTGCTACTAATACACGGATCATACATTTTCTTCTATTCCGTTTTTTGTATTCTTCATTATATACAACCCCGTTAAAAATAGCAAGCTGGCTGCGTCTTACCTGGATTTGTTCAGTTCCTTTTTCTTCTTCGTCATCAACCCGCCGATTCGTCCGGTCTCCTTGGAAGAAAGAGATTTCCAGCCATCCTTAAGCACTTTATCCAAAAGCCCCAGTTCCTCCGCGATTTCATATTTCAACTGTTCCTCCGGCTCTAAATGCTTCAGTTCCGGCTTTTTCTTTTTTGACATAAAAAGACCATACCCCTTTCTGATCATTTTAAAAAGAGTATGGCCTTCTTTTTTATGCTTTATACTTACGCGCCTTTTCTTCCGCAGCACTGCTTATACTTCTTGCCGCTTCCGCAGGGACAGGGATCGTTCGGGTAAATCTTAGCGCTTTCCCTTTTCTTGGGCGCTGCTGCCAGGGAGGTATCCTTATTGGTTCCTGTTACCTTGGCTACCTGTTCACGCTCTGCTTTCTCCTCCACGCGCACATGAAGCAGAATCCGGACGGTTTCCTCCTGAATGCTGGCTGTCATGGCAGAGAACATCTCATAACCGCTGAGCTTATACTCTACCAGCGGATCACGCTGGGCAAATGCCTGCAGGCCAATACCCTGGCGCAGCTGTTCCATATCGTCGATGTGATCCATCCATTTGCGGTCAATGACCTTCAGAAGGAATACACGCTCTAATTCTCTCAGCATCTCCGGATTCGGGAACTCCGCCTCCTTCAGCTCATAGAGCTTCACTGCCTCTTCTTTCAACATATGCTTCAGCTCTGCCTTATTCTTCTTATCGGCAATGCGCTCCGGCGTAATGGTCTGCAGCGGTATCGTGCGGAGCAGAGACTCGTTCAAGCCTAAGAGATCCCACTCGGACTTATCCTGATCGTCGCCAATCAGGCTGTCTACCACATTTTCTACGGTATCGGTGAGCATCTTATAGATGGCATCACGCATGCTCTCGCCGTTCAGTACCCGGCGGCGCTCCGCGTAGATGATCTCACGCTGCTCATTCATAACCTGGTCGTACTCCAGCAGGTTCTTACGAATACCGAAGTTGTTGCTCTCGATCTTCTTCTGAGCCTTCTCAATGGCATCGGAAAGCATCTTATGCTCAATCTGCTCATTTTCCGGCACGCCCAGGGCATTGAACACACTCATCAGACGCTCGGATCCGAAGAGACGCATCAGATCGTCCTCCAGAGAGATGTAGAAACGAGATTCTCCCGGGTCTCCCTGACGACCGGAACGTCCGCGCAGCTGGTTGTCGATACGACGGGACTCATGACGCTCGGTACCGATAATCTTCAGTCCGCCTGCTGCCTTGGCGTCATCGTCCAGCTTGATATCGGTACCACGGCCTGCCATATTGGTAGCGATGGTAACCGCGCCATGCTGGCCTGCCAGGGCTACGATCTCCGCCTCGCGCTCATGGAACTTGGCGTTCAGGACTTCATGCTGAATGCCCTTCTTGCGGAGCAGTCCGCTTAAGTACTCAGAGGTCTCGATGGTAATGGTACCTACCAGAACCGGCTGACCCTTGGCGTGAGCACGCTCGATCTCCTCCACAACTGCATGGAACTTCTCTTTCTTGGTCTTGTATACCGCGTCGTCCAGATCCTTTCGGATAACCGGACGGTTGGTCGGGATCTCGATAACGTCCATACCGTAGATCTCGCGGAACTCCTTCTCCTCGGTGAGGGCGGTACCGGTCATACCGGCCTTCTTTGCGTATTTATTGAAGAAGTTCTGGAAGGTAATATTCGCCAGCGTCTTGCTCTCGCGCTTCACCTTTACATGCTCCTTAGCCTCGATAGCCTGGTGAAGTCCATCGGAGTAACGGCGTCCCGGCATAATACGTCCGGTAAACTCATCAACGATCAGAACCTGATCATCCTTTACCACGTAATCCTGATCCCGGAACATCAGATAGTTAGCGCGCAGGGCCAGAATCATATTGTGCTGGATCTCCAGGTTCTCCGGATCCGCCAGGTTCTCGATGTGGAAATAATCCTCCACCCGCTTCACGCCGTCTGCCGTCAGGTTGACGATCTTATCCTTCTCATTGACGATAAACTCGCCGGTCTCCTCGATCTCTTCGCCCATGATGGCGTTCATCTTGCTGAACTCACCGCTGGCCTCGCCGCGCTTCATGGTCTTCGCCAGCGCGTCGCAGATCTCGTAAAGCTTGGTGGACTTGCCGCTCTGTCCGGAGATAATCAGCGGGGTGCGGGCCTCGTCGATAAGGATGGAATCGATCTCGTCGATGATGGCGTAATGCAGGTCTCTCTGTACCAGCTGCTCCTTGTAGATAACCATGTTATCACGCAGATAATCAAAGCCCAGCTCATTGTTGGTTACATAAGTAATATCACAGTTATAAGCGGCGCGCCGCTCATCTCCTGTGCTGCTGTTCAGAACCACGCCGACGGTCAGTCCCAGAGCCTCATGTACCTTGCCCATCCAGGACGCGTCACGGTGAGCCAGATAATCATTGACCGTAACGATATGGACGCCCTTACCCTCCAATGCGTTCAGGTAAGCCGGAAGGGTGGACACCAGGGTCTTTCCTTCACCTGTCTTCATCTCGGCGATACGTCCCTGATGCAGGATAATACCACCAATCAGCTGTACCCGGTAATGCTCCATACCAAGCACACGCTTCGCAGCCTCGCGGACAGTCGCGAAGGCCTCTACCAGCAAATCATCCAGGGTCTCGCCATCGGCCAGACGCTGCTTGAATTCTTTTGTCTTTCCCTTCAGTTCTTCATCAGAAAGCTTCTGCATCTCCGGGCGGAGCGCTTCGATCCGATCCACCAGCGGGTAAATCAGCTTCAGCTCCCTTTCACTGTGAGTACCAAACATTTTTGTAAATAAATTCATCTGCAAACTCCAATCTTAAGTTTCTGCCATTTCAGACAATACTCTGTTTAACATTTTAACACTACACGGCGGAATATTCAAGAAGTTTCCAATATCCCTGCCCTGGGGCCGGAACCCCAAAATAGAATCCTGCAACATGGTATTTCCTATAGACCAAAAAGGGACTGCGCCTGCGCGCAGCCCCCGGATAAATCATATTTTACTGTTCCGGCTCAATCAGTCCGTAGGTATTGCCCTTTCTCTTGTAAACCACGTTGATCTGCTCAGTCTCCGCATTTACAAATACGTAGAAGCTGTGTCCCAGCATCTCCATCTGTACGCATGCATCTTCCGGATACATGGGCTTCATATCGAACTGCTTGGTACGGATGATGCGAACCTCTTCATCCTCTGCCTCTTTGTCGATAAACTCCTGACGGAAGCTTCCTGCACCCTGCTCACGCTGTACAATCTTGTTCTTGTACTTGCGGAGCTGACGCTCAATGACCTCTTCCACCAGGTCGATAGATACATACATATCATTGCTTACCTGCTCGGAACGAATCACAGTTCCCTTTACAGGAATGGTTACCTCAATCTTCTGTCTTTCTTTCTCGACACTTAAAGTAACATGTACTTCCGTGTCCGGAGTAAAATAGCGCTCTAACTTTCCGAGCTTGTCCGTGATCGCTGTACGGAGCCCCTCTGTCACATCGATATTTTTGCCGCTGATTACATAACGCATAAAATCAACTCCTTTACGGGTATTTCGAGATCTCTCTCTAACGCAAGTATACCACATTTCGGTACGGGATACAACCGCCAAAAAGATCTAAGGCGCTTCCGATGGTCACGTCCAGGCGGCCCTTTCCGAGGGTGCGAAGTGCCTCCACATCCTCCAGGCTGCCCACGCCGCCCGCATAGGTAACGGGGATTCCGGCCCAGTCGCCGAGCATGGCTGCCAGTTCTTTTTCAATCCCTGAAGCTTTGCCCTCCACGTCCACGGCGTGGACTAAAAATTCGCTGCATTTCCCGGACAATTCATCCAGAAGGGCGGGCGTCACCCGGACGTCTGTAAATTTCTGCCAGCGGTCGGTGACGATGTAGTACGCGCCGCCCTTTTTGCGGCAGCTCAAGTCCAGCACCAGGCGGTCGCGGCCCACAGCTGCAAGCATTTTCCCCAGATTCTCATACTGGATCCGGCCGTTTTTGAAGACATAAGAGGTCACGATGACCTGGCTGGCTCCGGCGTCCAGATATTCCGCTGCGTTTTCCGGATGAATGCCGCCGCCGATCTGAAGGCCCCCCGGGTAGGCCTTTAAGGCTTTCAACGCCTGCGCTTTCGTGGCCTCATAATAAGGAGAACCCGCGCCGTTCAGCAGAATCACATGGCCTCCTTTCAGGCCGTCTTCCTGATAAAGCTTCGCATACCAGGCCGCATCCTGCTCCGACACAAAATTTTCCCTGGCGAAATCATTTTTATCAGTCAGGCTGCCTCCCACGATCTGCTTAACCTGGCCATTGTGGATATCGATACATGGACGGAAACGCATAAATTTCTTCCCCCGCTTTCCAATCATTTTCCCTATTATAATAGAATTGTTTTTCTTTTGTAAAGCGAAAATACCGGTATTCAGAGAGTTGTTATTCATTCCCTGAATGCCGGTACTTTTTAATCTGTTCTAATTCAGCTCCGCGATTCTGGACACGCCTACATAGATCTCCGAAATCTTATACCAGGTCCGATAATCCACCACCCCAGTCTGGGGCAATCCAAAGATAGACTGGAACGTCCGCACGCTCTCCGCCGTGGCCGGGCCATAGATACCATCCTCGGAGACGGTCGGAATCGCCGGATAGTTCCGGGCAATCCGGTTTAACTGCTCCTGGAGCTGCAGTACCTTCTGCCCGGAAGCTCCCTCCGTCAGCTCGTAGCCGGGCCAGGAATAGGGTATGCCAGAGATCTCCTCCGCCGTATTGATGTACATGGACTCCCCGTAATAATTCCGCAGAATCTCGATGGCCGTATAGCCCTGCTCGCCCAGAGACTGACTTCCCCACTGGCTCATCCAGTTGGGGCAACTCACCCGTCGGCCATCGCAGTACTGGGTCAGGATGGGCTGCTTCACATTGGGCCGGGACAGATAGTCCGCGAAGAGCTCATCAACGATCAGGGAGATGTTTTCAAAAATGTTGCGGTTATGGATCCATTTGTGGTCGAAGGCTGTGGACGAGGTAATCGTAAAGTCGTAGCCCTTGTTTCTATACCACTCAGTATACACCCGGTTAAGCGTAAAGGACATAATTGCCAGCACATTGGCGCGGATGGCCGCGTCGGTCCAGGTGGCGTAGATTTCGCTGCAGGCCACATTTTTGATGTAATCCCGGTAGCGGACCCAGTAGTCTGACGCGGAGCTGTCCGAGGGCGCGCCGTCGTGGACGATGACGTACTCCGGCACCACCACACGACTCAGGACGATCTCCCCGCTCTCGCCCACCGGCTTAATCTCCGCTTCAGCAATCTTCGGCGGATAATTCCCGAACAGGGTATGAGCTCCGATGACATAGCGCTCATACTCTTCTCCCTGCCGGGGCTGCATCCGAATCTCCTGAATGGCCGTCACCTCCGGCAGAATCTCCGTTCCCGCAATCTCCACTGGCTCGTAGCCCGGCGCGGTCACCGACAGGGTATATTCCGAGTAGGGCTGGGGCTCGCTTGGCTCCACACTGTACTCCAGCGGCGGCGCGGCCAGCTCCACCTCATCGGTCTGCCCGGAGCTGTTGGTCGTCAGCTCCTCCATGGTCTGATCCGGCTCTCCGGTATAAGAGATAGCCACCTTCGCCCCCGGAATCGGCTGCGCGCCCCGGGCGGAAGTAATATGAATCTGCAGCTTTCCATAGTCCGGCAGGTCGGACTGCATGGCTTTTAATTTCAAATTTTGCATCGTAGGTTCCTGTATGATGTGTTTCTACAAACTATGCTGCCCCGCCGGAAAAAATACTTTGAAATTCCATTGCATAGCGTTATAATATACATATCTGTTTTAGCTAATTCTATCTATATTTCGACTATCCATGAGGTGACTTATGAATCAGAAAGAACTCAAGAAATTAAGCTTACTGGCTGAAGTGGCCTGCGACTATTATGAGCGGGGACTTACACAGAATGAAATCGCTGACAAGCTCTTTCTTTCCCGCACCCGCGTTTCCCGCCTCTTAAAAGAAGCCGTGGATGAGGGAATCGTCTCCTTCTCTGTTAATTATACCTTTGAGCGTCATTATGAAATTGAAGAACGTCTGAAAAACCGCTTCGGTCTGAAGCATGCCCGCGTCCTGAACAACCGCATCAGCGAAAAATCCATGTACCACCGGGACGTCTGCAAGCTGGGCGCAGAATATCTGATGGAGCATATGAGGAAAAACCTGATCATCGGTACCGGATGGGGTGACAGTCTGGCCGTCCTTGTAAAAATGCTGCAGCCTCTGGATTTAAATCCGGATATCGTCCAGCTCATGGGATCCGTTACCTGCGAATCTATCAGCAGCACCCCACAGGCTGTTGTGACTGCCATGGCTGAAGTCTTTCACGGACATGCGGATTTTCTGAACCTGCCTCTGTACATTCCCGACGATTACGTCCGGAATGCCCTCTGTAACGATGCCAACAATTCTGTGATTCTGAAAAAGGGAATTTTCTGCGATAAGGTGATTGCCAGCATCGGAACCATGGGGAAGATTCGGGAAAGCGATTACTGGCGGGGCAGTATGCCGCCTGAGATTTATAAGGATCTGGTGGAAAAGGGTGCCTGCGGATCCATTCTGGGCCGTTTCTTTGACGCCAATGGACAAGAGCTTGCCTGTGATTGGAATGAGAAATCCATCAGTTTATCCATTCAACAGCTTCGCAACATCTCTGACGTAGTGATCGTGGCCTCTCCGGTATCCAAAGCGCCTGCGCTTCTGGCCGCCCTGAAAGGCGATTTTATCAACACATTAATTACGGATGGCACGACGGCCACCCGTATCTTAAATGAAGCAAAATAAATTTTTTAATACATATCCCGGGACAGCTTTTTCACACTGTCGTACAGCGCATTCATCTGCCGCTGTTTCCGGAGATAGATTTCCGCATGGGCAGGATTGGGAGAATACATCTCTACCTGCTCTTTTTCTTTGGCTGTCTCAATTGCTTCGCTGTGCGTCTCATAGATACCAAGCGCCACCGCCGCATTGGCCCAGGCTCCCAGGGCGGTCTGCTCTGCGCTTGACTGGTTATGCAGCAGCTTCTTTTGGTAGATATCCGACTGCATCTGGTTAAACTCCGGGAACCTGGTAAGGCCCCCTCCGATCAGCAGCTTGTCGATGGTTCCCACGTAGCCTTCCACGATATCCAGGTTGTTCTTGGCTTCCAGGGCGATTGCCTCCAGAACGGCCCGCGCCATATCCGCGCGCGTCGTATTCAGTCCCAGATTTGCGAAATGCCCCTTGGCGTCCGCGTTCCAGTCCGGGGTTCCCCTTCCTTGGAAATAAGGCAGTGCCAGACAGTCGTTGGCTCCCGGCGGACTCTGCTTTACCGCCCCATTGATGCGCTCGAAGGGATTCTCATCCCCTTCACTGTCCGCGAAGAGATTGGCCTTCGCCCAATTGTACAGGGCCGCGCAGGTCAGCATACTGCTCTCCAGCACATATTTGCCCGGAATCGCATGGGCACCGCAGATGATATTATTGGTCAGGTTCTCGGGTACTTTCTCGCTGTAGCCCAGCATAAAGGCTCCGGTTCCGGTGGTAATCTCCAGACTGCCCGGCGCAGTTACGCCGTGCCCTAAGGCTGCGCACTGCTGGTCTCCGCCTGCGGATATGAAGGGCGTGCCCGCCGTAAGACCGGTCTTCGCTGCAAATTTCTCCGTCACTGTGCCAATCACGGTACCCGGCTCCCGCAGTTCGCAGAGCCTGTCTGCCTCGATTTCGAAGATATCCAGAAGCTTCGGATCCCACTCCCTGGTCCGCACATTCATCAGAAGGCTGCGGCTGCCATAGGTATGGTCTGTCCGGTATTCTCCGGTAATCTCATGTGTAATAAAGTCCGCAATCGTACAGAATTTATAGGTTTTCTCATAGATCTCCGGCGCGTTCCGGCGCACCCAGGTCATCTTCGTTCCGGAAAATACGGTATTGATCCTGGCTCCGGTCAGCTTATAGATGGCCTTTTCCATGCCCCGGAATTCATCGACGATCTCCTTATTGCGCTTATCCTGCCACATGATGGCAGCCATCAGCGCGTGGCCGTCCTTATCCACCGGTATTACACTGGAGCGCTGGCTTGTCAAAGCCAGCCCGCCAATCTTTACATTTTCTTTTTCACAGTATGCGGCAGCCGCCCGGCCGATTTCCACGATGGTGTCTGACCAGTCGGATGTGTCCTGTTCCGCATGGGTTCCGTCGATGAAATGCACCTGATAGGGAATCTGATGGCAGAAGATTTCCGTTCCCTTCTCATCGTACAGGACACCGCGAATACTTGAGGTTCCCACATCAATTACTAAAATGTTCATAGGCGTTGCCCCCTCTCTACTCCGATACCGGATTGCTCCGTGCTCAGATGTGATTTGCCACCTCAAACGCATCCCAGATAGCATACATGATATTAGACACCTTTCCGGCATCTCCCAGCAGATACAGATCCGCCACGTCGAATTCCAACTCATGATAAAGCTCGTCCGCGCTGCGGTAGCCTACGGAGAGGATGATGCTGTCTGCGTCCAGCTTCTCTGCTTTTCCATCCGTCTCGTAGCTGACTGCGCCATCCTGAAAACCGGTCACCTTCGCGTTGCAGATGATATCTACGCCGTGGAAGGGAAGCAGTTCCTCCAGCATCTCCTTGTTTGCGGAGCAGATGGGGCCGTTCACCGCCATAATCTTCGGCAGGGCCTCCAGAATCGTAACCTTCTTGCCCTTCTGGGCCAGATCCAGAGCCATCTCGCAGCCTACCAGGCCGCCGCCCACGACGACTACCTTATCACCCGGATCCTTCTGGTTCATCAGTACCTGTTCCGCGCAGTATACCTTCTCATCGTCGCCCAGAGAGAACATCTTCGGGCGGGAGCCGGTAGCTACGATGACTGCGTCGCAGTCGCTCTCCAGCACCATTTCTTTTGTAACCTTTGTGTTCAGATAAACCGGAACGCGCAGGCGCTCAAGCTCATTCTCATACCATTTGACCAGCTGCTGGTCGTCCTCTTTAAAGGCTGGCGCGCCGCCCGGAAGCAGATTGCCGCCAAGTCTCTCAGACGCCTCATACAACACCGGCTCATGGCCGCGCTCTGCCAGCACTCTAGCCGCCTCGCAGCCTGCCACGCCGCCGCCCGCGATGAGCACGCGTTTTTTACGCGCCACCGGCTCGTAGGCCGTCACGCGCTCTCTGGCCGCCTGGGGGTTTACCGCGCAATTGATCATGGAGTAGGTCTGGATTCTTCCCATGCAGCCCTCCTGACAGGAGATGCAGGGACGAATCTCACAGACGTGGTTCGCACGCAGCTTCTTTACGTAATCCGGGTCTGCCAAAAGCGGTCTTCCCAGGGAAATCACGTCACAGGTACCGTCCTTTACACAGCTTTCAGCCATCTCCGGCGTATCCATGCGTCCTGCCATGAAGACCGGAACCTTTACGGTCTCTTTGACTAATTTCGCATATTTCCGGTAGGGCCCCTTCTCCATATACATAGGCGGATGGTTCCACCACCATGCGTCGTAGCATCCCACGTCCACATCCAGGGCGTCGTATCCATAGGCTTCCAAAAGCTTCGCAGTCTGAAGGCCTTCCTCCAGGTCACGGCCCTTCTCCTCGAACTCCTCGTTCGGAAGAGCGCCCTTTCTCCAGTCTTTGAACATACTCTTGGGACTGAAGCGCACCGCCACCGGGAAGTCCCAGCCACAGGTCTTCGCGATTTCCTCGCGGATCTCTTTCGCAAAGCGGAGCCGGTTCTCCAGGCTTCCTCCGTACTCGTCGGTTCTGTGATTGAAAAAGGCAATGGCGAACTGGTCGATGAGATAACCCTCATGAACCGCGTGAATCTCCACGCCGTCGAAGCCAGCACGCTTCGCGTTAAACGCGCCCTTTCCAAAGCTTTCTATAATTTTGTGAATTTCGTCCCTGGTAAGTTCCCGACAGGTCTTATCAAGCCAACGATGGGGAATGGGAGAGGGAGCTACCGGCGGGAACTCTCCCAGATTTGTAGGAATTGTCACACGCCCAAATCCACCTGACATCTGCAAAAAGATTTTCGCCCCATAGGCGTGAACACGCTCTGTCATCTCCCGGCTTGTTCTCACAAAATGCACAGGATTGTACGTACTGTTGGGACAGTTCGGCATGGACTGGGTCTCTACCTCACAGTCTGAAAAGGTTACTCCGGTGATGATAAGCCCGGTGCCTCCCTGCGCCCGTCTTGTATAATAATCAATCCCCCTCTGATTCCAGCCGCCTTCCCTGTCACCCAGACCCAATGGCCCCATAGGGGCCATTGCGAATCTGTTTTTTAATGTGAGCTTGCCAATCTGGATGGGGGTAAACAATGTCTGATATTTCATTGCTGTGCCTCCTTCTCCGCCAAATGATACAGTATCTCAAACAGCTTCCTGCTATCGCCAAAATAAACGCTTCCGTGTCCCGGCGCCACCAGATCCACCGGAGGCAGCTCCTTAAGCTTTCGGAAAGTCTCCAGATTCTTCGTTCCGTTGTAGTCGGGGCCTCCGGTCCAGCCAATTTCAGGCTGAAGCTCATCTGCCGGATTACATGCTTTCAATACAAAAATATCGCCTGCGAATAAAATTTTCTTTCCGTTTGTCTCCGCCAGAATGGAAATGGTTCCCTCTGTGTGACCCGGATGTTCCAAAACAGTCAGCTGTGTATTGCCATAATCAAAGGTCTGTCCGTCCCGGACTTTTCCGTCCGGTGTAAACGCGCGAAATTTTCTTCCAAACAGAGAACCCAGCGTCCGTTCATCTCCACTCTTCACAGCCGCTCCGTCTTCTGCGCTCATATAAACTTTTACGCCATCCTTCTGCAGCAGCCAGCCATTTCCGGCATGATCGAAATGACCATGTGTGATGAACAAATCCCGGAGCTTTTTATTGCCAAGTCCATCCTCTTTTCGCCTTGTCCGCATGATTTCATACTGCTTTTCTGAAAATCCAGCGTCAATCAATACCAGTCCCTCACCGGTATCAATGCAATAGGTACTGGAATTTGTCCCATACATAACGCCGCTTGTCTGATATACATTTTCTATAAGTCTCATAACGCTTCCTCTATATCTCTATGCTTTTCAGGCATACAGTTCTCTCAATATGCCCTGCTTCACCTTTATACCTCGGAATCCGCTTCTCATCCAACTGAAAAACGCTGATACACTCGCCCACCTTATTGCCCACATACATCCAGACTCCCTGTGTTGAAAAATCCATACTCCAGGGAAATTTTCCTTCCGTGGAGACCAGTTCCACCTGTGTCAGCAGGCCATTTTTCGGTGAGATTTCAAAGCAAGCTATCGTATCTGGCCCCCGGTTGGCCACATACAGCATTCCTCCGTCCGGATGAATCCGGATATCAGAGGGGTGGGCACATGCAAAGAAATCATCCCCCTGCATATACTCCAACTCCTGCTTTTCCGTCAGATAAGACACTATCTCCGTCAGTTCCGCCGTCTGCGCGTTATATTGATATACGGTTACATATGGTTTTACTTCTCCGACGACATACACAAATGGCAACGTCGGATGAAATACACAATTTCTCGGCCCGACGCCATGCTCTGTCGCATATTCATGAATCCGGGTAAATTTCTTTTTCTCCGCGTCATAGTGACAGGTCACAATCCTGTCACAACCACGGTCTGCCACCAGAAGCATCTGATCCGATGGATCCAACCCGATACAGTGGGGATGGGGCGCAGCCTGGAACCACTCAAAATATCTGCTCGGCTCCCCTGAGAAAAGGTGCATCGCACTGATTTCTCCCAGGCTGCCATCCTCTTGTAAATCCACGGCAATCATGCTGGATTCTTCATATACTTCCTCCAGAACATACCTGCCCTCTTCATTCTTCCTGCTTCTGATTACCATATCCTCCGAACCGTAATTGATTCCGTACAGGTATCTTCCATCGGAGGATAACACAAGATAGTTTGGAAATACACCGCATGAGGAAATATGGTTCAATTCCTGTAAGGATCCGTCCTTCTGATTGATAGCGTAGGCATAGATTCCGCCTTCTGTTTTTACCACATCCGGGCGTCTCTTTATTTCATTGACTGTATACAGATATTTCTTATCCGCTGATATTGCGATATACCCTGCTGCCACATCTTCTGCGATATGGTCGAGCAGCTCCAATTCTCCGTTTTCTTTTATCTGATACCGATGAATTCCGCCTCCGGCTCTTCCTGAATCATCCAGCCATGAGCCTGCATACAGGTAATTTTCAGCCATATTTCCTCTCCTTTATGCTGCGTTTCTTTCTATTACTTTTTTACTCAAAGTAAGCGTTTCTTACATTCCAGTATAACTGTCCGCACTTTGTCAGGTTCTTAAGTCCGGAATTTACCAGAGTATAGGTCTTCTGCTGTACCAGCGGGCAACTGTACAGACACTCATTCAGGTAATAATCCTGCAGCTCCTTGAATACTGCAGTCCTCTCGGTATCATCCATAGTCTCGCCCATCTTGGATGCCAGATCCAGCATCTTTGCGGAGGAGTCCTGCTTGTCGATAAAGCAGTTCATCGGAATGTTGGTTGCGAAATAGTCATGGGCGCTGGGCGCATTTCCGATACCGGAGCCGAAGTTACGGAGCCAGAAATCCCAGGACTCAGGCTGATCAGTAATGGTAGATGCATATGTTGCGATATCTACTTCCTTAATCTCAAGTGTAACACCGATTGCTTCCAGATATCCGCCGATCATCTGCGCTGCGTCTGTACGGGGACCGCCGCCTGCACCTACGATACAGGTTAAAGTAAGCTGACCCGGCTCATAACCTGCTTCTTTCAGAAGCTCTTTCGCCTTTTCCGGATCGTAGCTGTACGGCCAACTGTCTGTATAATCAATAGTTCCCGGAAGAGACTCGGATACCAGGCAATAAGAATTTTCGCCGGAGCCAAGGAATGCGCCCTGTGCAAGCTCTTCTTTGTTGATAGCGGTAACAACTGCCTGGCGAAGCTTCAGGTCACTTAACGCGCCGGAGCAGTTCATGCCAAACTGAAGCATGTATGCGGAAGACTCCTCCCAGCAGTCAATACCGGATGCAGCGCCTGCAAGAACACTGTCCACGTCAGTCCAGTTCGGGGATGTCACGATATCCACACCGCCATTCTGAAGTTCCATGTAAGCTACGGATGCATCGGTGATAAAACGAAGCCGAAGCTTCTGAATCTTCGGCGCACCTGCGAAATAGTTCTCATTTGCTTCCATATCCAGATAGTCGCCACCTACCCAGTCTACAATCTTATACGGGCCGGTTCCCACAGCACTTGTGGAGAAGAACTCTGCCTCATTATTCAGCTCGTTATAATACTGCTCAGAGTATATCGGAATAGTTGCACCGATGTTATATAATGCGTTCGCGTCTTTCTTTAAGAAAGGAATATGAACGGTATTGTCTGCTGTCTCAATGTTGTCAAAATCTACCATCTGATAGAAAGACTGATCACTACAAAGACGGATGGAAAATGCCACGTCTTCCGGAGTCAGCGCATATCCGTTGGAGAAGGTGACGCCATCACGCAGGGTAAAGGTAATTCCCATATCGTCGTCATCGTAAGTATATTCTGCTGCCAAAGACTCGTCTCCAATGGCCGGAAGCACGGTTCCATTTGCATCGTATTCCTGAATCAGAAGATGATTTACCACGAATGGTGCCACATAATCGTAAGCGGTGGAATAATGCATATCAATGGTGCCCGGATCACTGGGCATCGCAATCGTCAGGGTATCCTTTGACGACACGGCGTCTGTCGCGCTGTCTACCTGTAAATCAGACGCATTCGACGCGGTTGCTGCTTCTCCCTTATTTTCAGCCGTATCGGATGAACTTCCCCCACATCCGGTAAGACCCAGTGAGCAGACCATAGCTACTGTCAACAACAATGCCAAACCTTTCTTTCTCATAAAATACCTCCTTGATTTATGTTTCACATTTTATTGATTTCTTTTACAAAATGGCATTTCACCATATGCCCCGGTTTTACCTCTGTCAGAGGTGGAATTTCCTTGCGGCACTTGTCCTGCGCATATTTACATCTTGCGCAGAATCTGCAGCTCTGCGGTGGGTCAATCGGTGATGTAACCTCTCCTTCCAGCACAATCCGGTTCTGTTTCGCATCCACATCCGGAAGCGGAACTGCGGAAAGTAATGCCTTTGTATACGGATGCAGAGTAGATTCGAAAAGCTCCTCTGTCTCCGCAAATTCTACAACCTCACCCAAATACATAACCATGATTTTCGTGGAAATATATTTTACTACCATCAAATCATGGGTAATAAATACATACGTTAATTGCTTCTCCTCCTGCATGTCAAGCAGAAGGTTGATGATCTGCGCCTGAATGGACACATCCAGCGCGGATACCGGCTCGTCGCAGACAATGAAGTCCGGTTCCAGAATCATCGCTCGGCCGATGCCGATTCTCTGGCGTCTTCCGCCGTCCAACTCATGGGGATAGGTATTGACCAGCCTTCTGGCCAGGCCGACCGTATCCATCATGGCGTATACTTTTTCTTCAATCTCTATCTTGGAATATCCGCCCGCTATCTCCAGCGGCTCCGCAAGCGTCTGATATACGGTAAATCTCGGATTCAGGGACGAAAACGGATCCTGGAAGATAAACTGCATTTCTTTTCTTAACTCGCTCAGCTTCTTCTTATTGACCTTGGTAATGTCCTCTCCCTTGAAACGAATCGTACCACTTGTGCTTTCGTGCAGATGAAGAAGCGTTCTTCCCATGGTCGACTTTCCACAGCCGGACTCTCCTACCACGCCCAGGGTCTCTCCCTTGTTGATGGAAAAGGTAATGTCATCCACTGCGTGAAGGGTTCTGCCACCTACAGGGAAATATTTTTTCAGATTATTTACCTCTAAAATGGTTTCCATCTTCTACACCTGCCCTTTCTGCACTCTCAGGCATCGGACCATATGTCCGTCTCCCACGTCGATAAGCTGCGGCATTTCTTTTTTGCACTGCTCACAGGAATAGGGGCAGCGCGGCTCAAACTTACACAATGGCGGTAAATCGGATGGATCAGGCATCAAACCGTCGATCTGTTTCAGACGTTTTCCTGCGCTGTATCCAGGTAATGATTCAAATAAGCCCTTTGTATAAGGATGAAGAATATTCTTGTATACCTGCTGTACGGTTCCGATTTCCAGAATTTCTCCCGCATATACAATCGCAACCCGGTCGCACATCTGTGCCACCACGCCCAAGTCATGGGTAATCAGCATAATGGCTCCGTCATGGGTTTTCTTGATATCGTTCATCATTTCCAGAATCTGTGCCTGAATGGTCACGTCCAGTGCCGTCGTAGGCTCATCTGCCAGAAGAAGTGCAGGTGAACATGCCAGCGCCATCGCGATGACAACTCGCTGTTTCATACCGCCGGAAAACTGATGCGGATATTCTCCATAACGTTCTTTTGGAATTCCTACCATCTCCAGCATTTTTCCAGCCTGCTCAATCGCTTCTTTTTTGCTGACATGGTTATGTAACCCAATAACCTCGGCAATCTGATCTCCGACTGTATCAATCGGGTTCAGAGTCGTCATCGGATCCTGGAAAATCATAGAAATTTCTTTTCCACGGATTTTCTGCATTGCCTTGTTATTTTTCTTTAACAGGTCTTCACCCTTGTATACAATTTTACCATCTACAATTTTTCCGGGCGGAGAAGGAATCAGTCCCAGAATGGAAAGCGCAATGGTTGTCTTTCCGGCTCCTGTCTCTCCCACTAGGCCGATGGTCTCGCCCTCGCAGATATTGAAGGATACGTTATTGACTGCCTTACAGGTACCCATATCCTTCGTGATATAATGTACTGACAAGTCCTGAATCGACAGAAGTTCTTTTCTCTCACACATAATTTCTGTTCCTCCTTATCTCTTCAGTCTCGGGTCCAGTGCGTCTCTCAGACCATCGCCAAACAGGTTCATGGAAAATACCACCAACGCAATCGCGATACCCGGCTCAATACACAGATATGGATATCTGGTAATGTACTGACGTCCTGCGGAAAGCAGTCCGCCCCACTCCGGAATCGGCGGCTGAATTCCCATTCCGATAAAGCTTAAGGATGATACGCACAGAATGGAAATCGCAGTACCCATGGTAAACTGTACAATAATCGGTGACAAAATGTTCGGGAGAATATGCTTGAACATAATTCTCTTGTCGCTAGCGTCAATGGAGCGGGCTGCCTCTATGTACTCCTGTCCCATAATCGCCAGCATCGGTCCGCGGACGGTTCTCGCGAATCCTGCGATGGTTGATACCGCCACCGCAATCATCGTGTTCACGGTTCCACTTCCCAGACAGGCTGATACCAATACCGCCAGAAGCAGGTTCGGAATGGAATTCAAGACGTCCATACATCTCATGATGATATTGTCCACCCTTCCGCCGTAGAATGCTGCCAACATTCCGAGAATAACTCCCACGACGGCTGCTATCAGAGTTGCCGCAAAGCCAATCAGAAGGGAGTTCCGGCCTCCGTAAAGGATACGGGCCAGCATCGGTCTTCCCAGGTTATCGGTTCCGAACACATACTTTCCAAACGGAGCGCTGAATGCATCCGGGATGTTCTGTGTGTTATAGCCTTCCGGACATATCACATTTGCAAATACGCAAAGCAAAATCATGGCTATCATAATGATCAGTCCGAAGATTGCAGACTTGTTGTGCATCAGTCTGTTCATGGCTTCCACAAACATGCTTCTCTTTTTTATTTCTTTTCTGTCAAAAGCTGCCTGCTTTGCACTCATGATTTTGCCACACCTCCCTGCATCCGTTTTTTGATAATGCTGCTTCCGCCTTCCTGCTTCAGTCTCGCCTTGATTCTCGGGTCGATGACCGCGTAAAACAGGTCAATCAACAGGTTAATGACGCAGGTCGTGACTGCTACCAGAAGAATACATCCTCTGAGTACCGGATAATCTCTCTGGGTAACGGCTGTTATCATAAGGGAACCCAGTCCGGGCAGGGAAAAGATCTGTTCAATTACGATGGTACCTGCCATGTTGCTCACTAGGAAAATGCCGATGCAGGTAGTAATCGGTATCATGGCGTTTCCCATGATATGATGCATAATAATCTTAGATTCTTTCTGGCCCTTGGCCTGCGCTGTTCTTACAAAATCCTGTTTTACATTATCAAGCACTGCGGATCTGGTATATCTCATGATATTTGCCGCATTGTTGATACCCAGTGTCGCTATGGGAAGCACCCAGTAGATTGGTCCATAGGAACCGGATACCGGGAACCATTTTAAATTCAGGGAAAAGATAATAATCAGCATCAACGCCATCCAGAAGTTCGGAATGGAAACTCCCAGAACTCCAAAGGATCGGGCCGCAGAATCTATCCATGTTCCATGTTTCAGCGCAGAGAGTATTCCAAGAGGAATTCCGATAATTGCCGCCACTGCCAAACTCAGAAGACAGGTCTTTAATGTGGTAGGCCAACGCTGAATCAAATCTCCTGTGATGGGCTTTCCGTTTCTGTAGGATGTTCCGAAATCGCCTTTGGTCACAACATTTTTTACATATCGGACATATTGGACAACCATCGGATCATTTAACCCATTTGCCTCTCTCCACGCTTCTTTTTCCTCTATTGGCGCATCCTGTCCCAGTACGATATTGGCCGGATCTCCCGGCGTCAGTGCCTGAATCGCAAATAACAGGATGGAAACCCCTATCAATACAGGAATCATCATTATAATTCGTTTTACAATATATCGTGCCATACTACTACCCCATCTGTACGTTTTTCGAAGCGGTTATTCCTTCAGATTGATAAACTGATAACTCGGATCCGTCTCGTCCGGCCATACCTCCCAGGTGTCGTCATGGGGCGGTTCCGGCGCGGGCTTGCGGATTTCGTCTTTCTGGTATGCGTATTTTCCAAGCATCGCTCTGTCCTGCTCCGGTGTGAGAGGCGGTCTCGTGTTGGTCGGAACCATACTCTCTACCCAGCCTGCGTGATACTCGTTCTTGGTGAGACGAAGCCATGCTCCCCACAGCCGCTTCCACTCGCCATCCTCCAGTACATTGGCTCCCTGTACGCTTCCGAGAGATATGATAGCCTGCGGCTTCTCACGGAATTTGGACAATCCCTCGACGCCGATGGAACGCCATACGGCGCGGCATTTTGTGTTGGTCTTGTCCACCACGATGACCGGTGTGGTCAGCGGATGAATCAGGGAGTTGCCCTCCAGGGAATCTACTACCGCTTTGTTGCGGAAGGCCATCTCAGCCTCCACATTGACACTCGGATGTTTCAGTGCCATATACTCGTGACGCTTCTCGCCGATTCTCTGGTCGTCCCAGTAGATAGCGGATCCACCGCGGGTATTGGATACTTTCCAGCAAGAGGTGAGTCTTCCTACTTCCTGCTCCAGTACCTCGAATTCTTCATCGGTCAGGAGGTCAAAATCTTCCATTGTCAAATCAAACATCTGCCGTTCCTCCTTACCAGTTCTTGTTTACATCCAGCTCCCAGTTTTTATCCTTCTCCGCATCGTATACCGCGTAGGGCTTCGGCGGGCAGGGGATGCCAACACGGATGTTGGTGGGTGAATAGGGATTGTGATAGGTGGTGGTGTCTGACATAGGATGAAGCGGTGTATTCAACCGGTTAATCATGCTTGTGTCGTCTACCCAGCCCTTCTTGTAGTCGCATTTCATATAACGGAAATAGTGGAGCTTCCAAATCTTCCATGCGCCGTTTTCCTGTACGAAGGTTACTGCCAGCTCGCCCCAGGCCCAGATGGCCATCGGGTCGCCTTCCTCCTGGGGAATGGCGCCTGCGCCGGGCATCCACCATACGCATTTCGCGGTCTGGAGGTCGTCGGCAATCTCGATAATCGGGGTGGTCAGCTGCATATCCAGCATCTCGCCGGGCTTCGGCTCCTTTCCTACCACGTCATTTACGATAGCTCTGACTGCTTCCGGTCCGTTGAAGACGCCCTCGTCGGCGTATTCCAGGGACACATCCGCTTTATCCAGCGCGAAGAAGCTTAAAAGCCGGTCTGCCTGACGAAAGTTAAAGGCTGCTACCGCGCGTCCCATTTCGTTCTGAATCTGTCTGTATGCTTCCAGCTTCTGCATGGCGTTCAGAAGCGCTGTCTTTCTTTCTGCTGCAATCATGTTCTGTCCTCCCGCCTATCTTGCCAGTGTCAGTCCGCCGTCTACTGCGATAACCTGTCCGTTTACATAGCTGGATGCCGGTCCGAGCAGGAACAGGATAACGCTTGCTTCCTCCTCCGGACGTCCCGGTCGTCCCATGGGGTTGATGGAAATCAGATGCTGCATGAATTCGCCTTCTACTGCGCTGTGGTTTCTCGGAGTGTGAATCGGGCCTCCCGGGCATACGCAGTTCATACGAACACGTCCCTTCAGAGCATCTGCCTGATTCTTGGTATAGCCTGCGATACCGGCCTTTGCTGTCGCGTACCAGGGATCTCCGCCGCCGCCCTCGAAGATTCCGGCTACTGCCGCTACGTTTACTACGGCTGCGCCCTCATCCAGATCCAGTGCCTCAAATGCAGTGCAGAGGCGATGAATCATCGCGCATGCGATTCCGACTACCTGCTCATAATTCCACTGGGTGTTCAGCATCTTCGGGCCTGCTACGTTGGCCAGATACTTCGGCTTGCAGAACTCCAGGGTCTCTTTCATAGCTCTGTCTACTGCCTCGTCAGAGGACAGGTCTGCCTGAATCGGTTTGATGTTGCAGCCGAATTCGCCTGCACGCTCGATAGTCTCCTGTACGCCCTCTACGAACATATCCCAGGCTGCTACCTTCAATCCGTGCTGTGCTGCCAGAATCGCGGTTGCAGCTCCGATTCCGCTTGCCGCTCCTGTCACGATGATGCCGGTACCCGGTTTGTCGGTCCATCCCTCGAAGATAATGTTCGGTTCTCTGTAATTACTTGCCATAGTTTTATGTTCCTCCTCACGTTTGTGTTATTTACTTTGATGATTAGATTATAGGACATTGTATTCGTTTTTGTACATTTTGCCATTATAAGCACTTTTTCAACAAAAAGGCCATGGTCGAAACGTCTATTTTGTTCGACCATGGCTTTTTTTGCATTCATTTGCGCACAAATGTGCCTTTTGGGACTTAGTTGCTAATTTTTTAACAAAGCGGCGAGAAAATTACTTTATCGTAATCTCAAGTTCTTCGTATATCCCTGCCTTTACCGACTCGCCGAATTTGTATATTACCGGGAAGCCTTCTTCCTCACACTTATAAACTACGGTCACCTCGCGCATCGGATCCACAATCCAGTATTCCCGGACACCCTGCTCCATATAAATCGCAGTCTTTTTCAGGTAATCCCGCTTCTTACTAGAGGGCGATACAATCTCTATCACCCAGTCTGGAGCGCCATGACAGCCTTTTTCGTCCAGCTTGTCCAGATCGCATACTACCACAATATCCGGTTCCAGATAATCGTCCTCTCCTTTTTCATTTTTCAGGAATACGCCAAAGGGAGCCGCATATACCTCACATGTCCCCTTCTTACTTCTGATATAGAGGCTTATTTCCGTCAATAGATAAGTAGAAAGCCACTGATGTCTTCTTCCAGGCGGTGACATCATATACATCTGCCCGTCTATCAGTTCTGCCCTTTCTCCTTCCGGCAACGCATAAATATCTTCGATCGTATAGTGTTCCTTTTCCATAAGCGGCATAATCATATACCTCCTCATCTCTCCTTCCTTTATTATATTTGATTCTTTTGCCAAAGTAAAGGCATCGCTATCTTTTGTGGGCTCACAATCTCTGGAATATTTGGAGTGATTCACTCCCTGAACTTTTTCAGATAATGATGATAAATTCAGACTAGCATAATTTTACATCGCCGTCAAATATTTTTGTTCGACAAATATAATGTGGCATATTGCAAATTCCAATCCACGCTCCCGCGAGGGGAGCGACTAGTCAAACATGTGCTGATTGCATTTTCTACAACATTTCAATCCACGCTCCCGCGAGGGGAGCGACGAACGGGGAGATCCTGACGCTCTCATGTACTGATATTTCAATCCACGCTCCCGCGAGGGGAGCGACGCTCCGTCTGCGCTTCCACCGTATAGGCCAGAGATTTCAATCCACGCTCCCGCGAGGGGAGCGACTGAGATACGGGTATATGGTCTCCAGCGGATATCGATTTCAATCCACGCTCCCGCGAGGGGAGCGACAGTCAGAAGTATGCGGAGACGCTTGGCAAGCTGGATTTCAATCCACGCTCCCGCGAGGGGAGCGACGCCGTAGCGGTCAAGGTCAGATTTCTTGATGGTGATTTCAATCCACGCTCCCGCGAGGGGAGCGACCATTGTATCATTCTGGAATAAAAATATCAAGGAGATTTCAATCCACGCTCCCGCGAGGGGAGCGACCAGGCCCTGGAACTGAAAGAACTACACTTATGGATTTCAATCCACGCTCCCGCGAGGGGAGCGACTACGCCGGGCGCGGGTAAGTCCCTACATGTCGCATTTCAATCCACGCTCCCGCGAGGGGAGCGACAGATGGGCGCAAGCTGGAATGGAACCCGTTTACTATTTCAATCCACGCTCCCGCGAGGGGAGCGACAAGGACAGCGTAGTTGCATTGCAGGAAAAAGTTGAATTTCAATCCACGCTCCCGCGAGGGGAGCGACAGATGATGTAAACAATACACCGTTGCCGATTATATTTCAATCCACGCTCCCGCGAGGGGAGCGACAGCAATTTTTACCCAAAATCTTATCTGATTCTCGGCAAAAATTGTTTAAAACTTTTAAAATCATTAAACATTTCGATTTTACAGAACATATTTAAACATTCCATGACTTATTTTCAGGTGCGAATCCCTCCGTCCATTTATGTGTCATTGGCTTTCGCACCGAACTTATAAAATAAGCGTCTGATCTGCGGCAATCCCTCTGTCTACTCCAATATGTTCTATCTTCGTTTGATATTTGTTTCCTAAATAATAAATACGAAGACTATCCTTCTCTGGATCAATAATATCCGCAAGGATTGCTTTCAAGGTAATACTCTGTGCATTATCTAGGAGGCACTCAAATACCGAATTTTGCACTCTTCTGCCATAATTGACACACTGCTTTGCGACTTTCCGCAGCCTTGTCTTTCCGGCCGCATTTTCGGTATTCACATCATACGTAATTAATACTAACATTCCACACCTCATTTCCACAGGAAAACCGGATAGCCATCCAAATCGCCACGCAAAAAACGTGCCAGCAACATTGCCTGAACATAAGGAACCATTCCCCACTCCACCTTTTCCTGTAAAAACGGATGCGTTATGAACTCCTTTTTTCTGTTCTGCCATTCCGTCAATATCAGTCTGCGTCCATTGTCATCAAGAAGTACCGCACCGTTTTCCTTCTGTGTAAAATTTTTGCCTGTAATCATTTTCTTATTCACTAACGACAACACAAACCGATCTGCCAGAACTGCCCTGAGTTCTTCCATCATATCTAGTGCTAACGAAACTCTGCCGGGCCGTTCTGTATGAAGGTAACCGACACAGGGATCCAGCCCTACACTTTCCAGTGCAGACGTCTCCATATTGGTCAGCAATGTATAAACAAATGACAGCATTGCATTCATCTTGTCCATAGGCGGTCTTCTATTCCTGCCCTGAAACATAAAATCCTTTTTCTGCTGCAAGATCAGTTCGTCAAATACTCCAAAGTAAATACTGGCCGCTTCTCCTTCATATCCTCTGAGTTCGTCCTTTGATGTACTGCTCCGAACCATCGCAATAGAATTTTTTAACATTTCAGACGCCCTTTTTACACGCTCCGCATCTATCTGCATAGCGTGATCCCGAATAGCCCGCTCCAGAATCCAGCGCGCATTATGTACCTTTCCCAGAATGCAACTCTTGGCAATCTCCAGCGCGATTGTATCATCGTTACTGCTCTCGTACTGCTGCTTGCGCAGAATTACATTTCCCCGTGTTTTTCCTGTAACGCGCGCCAGAAATTTCCCCTGAGGAGTCATATAGCACAGGGAAATATTTTTTTCTGCGCAGGCGCCCATAAGCGCCGGACTGGTTCCCCGATAACCAAAAGATACAATTCCTTCCAGATTATGCAATGGGACTCTTCCCAGTTCGCTTTCCTTCTCATAAATAACAATATTCTCACCGTCCAATGACAGATAACTGTTTTCGGAAGTAACATATAACGTATTCAATAATTTTTTCATACGTCTTCCTCCATAAGCGCCTGGGCCAGATACATTTTCACAGAACCGTTTTTTCCAAGTTTGGGAAGGCAGACATCTTTCAACGAGCATGCTGTACATTTCTTGCCCGGTTTTACCTTCGGCGTATACTGTCGTTTATAATATTGATGCATCTCCTGAAACATTTCTTTTACTTCATTGCGGAGCTCTTCCGTTATTTCCACAGGTTCACGCCGTCTTGTCTCCCCGTAGAACAAAGCCCCCTCTGAAATATGCGTGGAAAGCATTTCCTCCAGGCACATTGCCTGTGCGGTCAGCTGCAATCTGTCTTCTTCCGTAATTTTAGGCTTTCCCTTTTTGTATTCTATCGGATAAACAGAAAAATTGCCTCGATGTCCATACAGGCGAATTCCCTCCTCACATCGGTGAAACTCTACTACATCGCATTCACCAGTGACGCCCATTTTTCTGGACGCCACCGGCATAGCCCGCGTAATGATAATATCTTTTCGTTTTTCTGTAAGATAGGGATCGTGTACTTTTTTATGCATCAATTCACCAATGACTGTGTGTTCATTCTCTGCCCACTGCTGTTCTATGTGAATCAACGCCCACTGCCTTTTACAGAACCTGAAATGCTGAATTCCGGATATCATAAGATAATCGTCTTCTGCGTATTCCATCAATTCATCCTTCTTACTTCTATAGAATCAGGAATCTGTTCTTTGTGAACCGTTACGATATAATCCTGATATTTTCTGGGGTATTCCACATCTTCCTTTCTCTTTACTTCTACCGCGTCAAATAGTTTGTACGCCGGACAATCTCCCAATTCCTTGCTGTGCTTAAAGACAATCAGATCCCGTACTGCCATATTTCCCCTTGCAGCAGAATGATCTATTTCAAACATGTTGAGAATTGCTTCCCACAACAGTTCCAGATCGTCTTCCGAAAAGCCGGTTACTTTTCGCGCCAGATTTGCGGAAATATATCCCTCCGCACGATAAAGTCCATAAGGAACAATCGTCTTTCTGCCCATTTCTGTATTTTTGTTTTCCGCATCTTTTTCAGTAGTGATAGCAACTCTTGTAATTGTCACCTCCTGACCGATAATCGGATCAACGCTGCGGGCGAAGCCAATCTGAACAGGTCCCCTTACCTGACCACAGTTTAAAGAGGCTTTGACAAAAGTAGTCATTACAGCTCCAAAAGTACGAATGTCATAGAAATTCCGGCACATATAATCCTTCAGCTTAAGATCTGCATCCGGATCATCTTTCTTTAATTTCTTCAATTCTTCCGTTACCTTTTTTTCCTCTGTTTCCCGGATTCCCAGATCTGCGCAGGCCTCCCTGTCACTACGGTTCAAAGGTACAGACTCTTTGATGTAAATTTTATATCCCTGCGCATCCTCTTTTACTGTTTCCACATAATTACGAATCTTGCGCTTCAGGCAAACATCTGTTACCAATCCCAGTCCACTCTCCGGATCGATTCTGGGCATATTACCTGCGTCGGGGTCGCCATTTGGATTTCCATTTTCCACGTCAAATAATATCACGAACTCGTATCTGTTTTTAATCGCTTCACTCATTTATTTTTCCTCCCCTTTTTCATATCTTTTCTGCTGCTGATGATAGTAACCCAGCGTAAATTGTCCCTGCTGCTCCAATGATAACCGTTTTGGAAATTCCTCCAGTCTCCCCATGATATCTGTCAGCTGTTTTTCATAATAAATTTTTGCGCCCCCTTTATCTCTTTCCAGCTTCTTGATATGACTGTTTTTCAGTTTGATCAACACCGGGAATACGCTTGCAGGTGTTGCACAGGCGGAATTAAAATACCGATCCCGGATTGTCGTTGTGATTGATGGATTTGCTTCTTTCTGTATTGCTTCCAGCAGAGAAAATAATCTTCCTAGTACGTAAGCTGTATCCGTACATTCTTCCTTTAGTCCCATAAATCCTTCTCCTTTCTTCCACCCATAGTTGCGATTCAGATATGCTTTGATAATAGCGGCTCTCCCCCATGTAATTTTACCGTTCTCTGCCCGTATGCGAATCAAAGTATCTGTATAAAGACTTGCCGGATATCTGCTTCCTGACAGAATCGCCTGCAATACAAGCGACGACATATTCGAAATGGGTGTTTTATCTTTCGACTTCTGGCTCACGGTCTCATTCAGCATATCGCGAATTCCCAAATAATCCTGCTCTGCCCAAGCCGGTTTTACAATACTGAGCCGCTCGTAATGTTCCGCAATATTCTGCAATATCTTCCCAAATGAATTCATGTAGAAAAATCGTACCGATAAACGAGCCGCATTGGGCGCCAACGCCAGGATATAAAATTTCTGTTCCGGATCCATCTCTGCGTTTTCCAGATATACCTTCGTATCTTCTTTTAAACTATCAAAAATATCCTTTAATTTTTTTTGATTATCCTTGGTCGGTCTCAGGATATCAAAAAAGCACTTCTGATATTCTTCTTTTCCGCTTTCTGCCCAGTACACCACCATGGCGTCGCCCAGAGAAAAGGTATAATCTCTCTGTGTCAAAAGATAATTTAATGCTGTCGTATAGGCAAATTCCGCATATTTCCCCACCGGCGCATTGTAGCTCTGTTCTTTTCCATAAGACTCAAATGCCGGGGCATTAAAAGATACCAATGCCGCTCCGCTGGACTGCGCGCCCGGAACCCCTTTGATCACTTTATGGATTCGGGAAATCTCAGTTTTCCTACCTGTAACAAGGCAAAGACCCTTACGTTCACCATCGTCTTGCTCCCGGTACTGTTTCCAACACGTCCGGATTTCCTCGTCCTCCTGCGCCTCCTGCCCTTCTACGCTGAAAATCAGGTTTCCGCCTTCTGTTAATTTCTCCCAGTTTTCTCGAATAACCGGATGCTGTTCTGCTTTTTGCGGATCCCACTTCTCAAAATAGGCCAAAATCGCGCGGGCTATTTCTCCCTGCGCGTTTTTCAACACGCTCCGGTGCTTTTCTCTTGTGGCCTGAAAGCAATCAATAACACGCTGATTTGTTCCCTGCACATCAATTCCCAGCATATACTTGGAATTATCACACAGGAAATTAGCTGACACACCAGAAGAGCGCGTCACCATTTCCGGGACAATCAGAGATGCTGGTGCCCAGACGGTCTTTTTACCGCGCATTTCTTCTATCTTCCGCGAAGTAACGCCCAGAACGTCTCCATTTTTTGACAAATCAAGTTCGTATGACACTTTGGCCTGACACCAGCCCAGCCCGGATACTTTTCCCTGTCTTTCCAGATTCTCATATTGTTTTACCAATGCCTGCAAGATCATCGTAACACCTCGCATTCTCTTAAATCTATCACGCCGTGACGCATAACCGCATGGAAAAACATAGGCTGAATATTTTCCGGGTCGCTGTAATCCATATCGTATAACATAAGTCCCAAATCTTTTTCCGGCACTTCATCATAAGCGGTATGGATCTCTTCTTCCTCGCAGAGAGCGAAATTTGCCGGAAATTCTCTGCATCCGAGGCACGGCATATAGAAGCACTCTCCCCTTCGCAATCGCCGCATAATGATATCCTTAAATTTACCCGGATTATCCGACGCATTTGCCTTGTCTGTCATTTCAAAATGCGCCTCTATCACATAGGAAACATTACACAACACCAGCGCTGCCCTCTGGACAATATCCTCCCTAGTGCTGATATACAACGGCTTGTCCGCGCCATTGTACGCCTGCAGCACATTACTTGCCAGAATTTTACTTTTTACTTCGTTCCGCCGTACACTTGTAAAACAAATGGGATTTTTCACATAGATTTTATCGATGACCCATCTCATACCTGGATGCCAATATACGGCGTCCAGGATGCCGCGGGCCGCCGAGGGGGTAATAACGTCATAGCTGTAGCGTTCTGTCTTAAGCTCCGGTCTTGAAAACAATGCGTAATCACCCCATACATGCACCTTTACTCCAATTCCCATTTTATTTTCACCTTCTTTCATCGTCAAACTATTACTCTCATCTACAGTATCTGCGAGATAACGTTATATTTCATTCTGCATTTATCTGATAATTAGACTGTATCACATTTATTTTAGAATTGCAATAGTAAATTATTTTTTGCAACATAAATTATAATTGAAATCATATATCGCCTTGAATAAACTACCAAACCTGTGGTACACTATACACGTCAGGGAATCCCTGTGGATTGAAATAATTATAATTTTTGTTGTGTTCAAAGAGCGGCGGTACACTTTTTTTATGGTGTACCGCCGTTTCCATTCTTCCTTTATTCAGATCAGTATCATTCCGCCCATTTCCACGTCCAGTTTCATTCCTGTATTTTCCAGATACTGCTCTTTATCTGTAAGCTCATAAAAATCCTGTGCTCCGTCCACCACCAGACGCAGCATTCCCGCTCTGTACATTTTCTCAAACAACATTTCTTTCCGACCGTCTCCCCGATAGACATTTACGCAATATTTTCCGGCCTTTCTCATTAATCCTTTGGTCAGTCCCTTTTGCCGAATTTCCTGCAAAAGCTTCTCTGCCTCCGGTTCTCTGTTTACATATACGGTAACTGAATTTTCTTCAATCAGATTAAATTCCCTGGCGACTGTTGCAAAATGGTAATCTCTGTCTTTGAATTTATCTAAAATATCTTTTTTATCCAGGCTCCCGCCCCTGATGTGATAAAGTCTGCGGAAATATTCCGTAATATGCTCCAGGGTTGTAATATCTTTTCCCTCTGCCAACAGACTTTTTGTCGTATCGATCTGCTGCTGTTGTCCCGGTATGTGTTCTTTGTCCTCCCATTGAAACATATGAACCACACTCTCTTTTTTATCTCTGTTCCCATTTCGATTGCAGCGTCCTGCTGCCTGAATCATGGAATCCACACCTGCAAGTTCCCGATATACAGACTTAAAATCCAAATCTACTCCCGCCTCTACCAGACTTGTAGAAATAACGATACATTTTTTATCCTTCTCCTTTATCCTGCTGCGGATTTCATTCAGGACCCTCCTTCTGTGTAACGGATACATGCTGGTCGATAAATGATAGATCCCCTCTCCCCGCAGCTCTTCATAAAGTCTCTGCGCTCTTTTCCGTGTATTAACAATACACAGTGCCTGTCCCTCCTGACACAGACTTTCTATCATATTCTCTTCCGTTACCGTTCCCATATTCTGATAAGTAACTCTTTCAAAAAATTGAAACTGTTCCTCTCTTCTTGGACATAATTCTCTGACCGTCTGTTTTCCATGAAAAAGCGGAAGCAACGCCGGCTGTGTCGCCGTACACAATACAATGCTGGCTCCATATCGCTGCAGCAATTCCTCCATGATTGCAATACACGGCTTTAAATAATTTGTCGGAAGCATCTGTGCCTCATCAAATATAATCACACTGTTTGCAATATTATGTAGCTTCCGGCATTTCGATGATTTATTGGCATACAGAGATTCAAAAAACTGGACGTTTGTAGTCACCACTATCGGTTTATCCCAGTTTTCCGCCGCCAGCTGCATCGGTTTAAATTCCTCTGAGCTTTCATAATCCACATTGCTGTGATTTTCCAATACATTTTCATTCCCCAGTATTTCACGAAATACCTGTGCATTCTGTTCAATAATACTTGTATAGGGAATAACATAAATGATCCGATCCATCTGATTTTTCACGGCATGCTGCAATGCAAATGCCATCGAAGAAATCGTTTTTCCTCCACCGGTAGGCACCGTAAGTTGAAATAACCCCTTACATGATTTGCCCTGCTCCAGACAATTTCTGAGGATCTCACTTCGTCTGCCGTTGATGGTTCTATCGTCCCAATCTTCAAGCCATGTCGCTATATGCTCTTTGAACCTGAATAAAAGATTTTCCATATTTTCCCCGGAATCTCTTTGAGCTGCCCCGCCGCTCATGAATTGTTCCGTATCTAGGAAATCTGCATCTACCAGACAGGAGTATAGCATACGGATAAAGGTACTCAGTGAGAAATCAAAATCCGCCACCTGTTCCGGTGCAAATGGCTCCGTAGTGATTTTCGGTATCTCTATTTCTTTTTTATATTCGCTGTAATCACAAACCTTTTTTTCAAGTCTGCCCAACAGGCTGGCGGATACTCCTTTTCTCCCGCAATCCGGAAGTCCGGCATGGTGTCCGGCGATACAATAGCTCATCAGGCTATAATATGCTCCCAATTCATTGCTTACCTGCGCCCCTGCAGTAGAGTGATCCACGCGCAGATCCGGATTCTCCTGAATTTTTCGCTGAAATTCCGATGAATACTTTCCTATATCGTGAAGTAACCCGCAGTAATATCCCCAGTCTGCTGATCCGAATTTTGCGGCAAACTTTTCAGCAAGCTTTGCTGTTCCCTGTAAATGTTCTTTTACCGATTGTTTCCTGCTCTCCGTCAGATGTGCATAATAATCCATTGAATTCCCCCATGTATGAATCGTCGTTTTTTATATTGTACCAAGCCAACGCGCCGACAGCCAGATCTAAGTTCCTAAAATAATCCTTTTAAATTCGCGCAAAAACACCCGGCGGAAGGATTCCTTCCGACCGGGTGCCACACCTGTCTTTAACCTGCATAGGGCAACGATTCAAACAGCTCATTCTCATCTACGCCGCCAATTGTATATGCGTAATTTCCTTCCCCGTCCAGATCCACCTGGAAGCTGCCCGGAGTGCCGTCCTCCCTTTCAAAATAGAATACTCCGTCCTCCGAATATGCCGTCGGGGTAATGATATCGCCAGGCTTCAGTTCCGTACTGCCGCCTTCGATCCGGCAGCTGATTTCGCCTGTTACGGTTAGCACAGGCCTGTATCCGTCCGGGGTGCCCCGGAATTCATACAGCGTGCTGTCTGTGATGAAGCGGCCATTTTCAATGGTGTAGATCCGGGTGCCGCCGTAGCTGCCAAGCACGTCTATCTTGGAGGTGATTGGGAAGCCATCCTTCGAATCTGCAGGCATTTCGCCAAGGGAACCGTCCCGGGTGTCAGTCTGGGTAATGCCATTCTCATCGATTTTTACCAAATAGGTGATGCCGTAATCGTCCAGGGTATAGGTCTCTGTCATGACGTAGATGCCGTCGGCCTGCACGACTTCATAGATTCCGTTGACGCCGAAGCTTTCATCAAGCTTCAGGGTCTGGTCGCCGTATACGGCGCTGACGGCCAGGAATTCATCGTCGTCCGGGTAGGCCTGTTCTGTGATAATGGTAAATTCTGTTCCGTTTATCCCGGTCGGGATATTGACAGCCAGCGGGGTGACGCTTCCGGATTTTTCGTTCTCGGATATCAGCGGGGTATCGGAATCTGCGGTGTCTTCGGTACCCTGGGATGGTGTTGTTATATCCGTATCTGTGTTTCTGGCATTGCAGTCGGCCAGCAGGGCTGCAGTCAGCAATATGCATAGCAATATCTTTTTTCTCTTCATATCCTTGCGCCTCCTGTTTCTGTTATCTTAGCGCGTTTTTCCGTAGCTTCGTTTAAGTTTTTATGAAGATTTTTTTATTTATTTGATGAAGCGGTCGATGGCTGCGGTCAGCTCTTCTATAGCTTCATGGTCGCCGCTTTCAACGGCGTCTACCATACAGTGTTCGATGTGGTCTTTCAGGATCACTTTGGCCGTGTTGTTGATGGCAGCTTTGACGGCGGAAAGCTGAACCAGTACTTCGCTGCAGTCGCGGCCATCTTCCACCATGCGTTTGATGGACTCCATGTGGCCGATGGCCCGGGACAGGCGGTTCAGGACTGCCTTGGTGTTCTGGTGGGTGTGGGTGTGACCATGACTATGGGGATGGCCGCCCTCATGGCTGTGGCTGTCGTCTGTGTGGGTGTGCTCGTATACCGTACCATCCGGCGCGATGTGTGTATGGGGATGTGTATGCTCACTCATGTCTGTTTTTCTCTTTCGCAACGAGTTTCGCTCCCATTGCGTTCTTTCTTTTATTTTGTCCAGTATATCATACACACCCTGAAATTACAATCCGGGTCAAGGGGATGTCAGATCGCCAGCAGAATACTCCTTACTCTTTTTCTCATCTGCTCTCTTCCCCCTTCTGTCATTTTTCTGTTTTATTCCAGCCGTTTTCGAAGCTCCGCTTCCCGCCGGTCTGCGCCCAGAAGCTGCTCCGCTTGCGTCCGAAGCTCCGGCTCCCTCTTCAGGATTCCCGCACAGACGGAACGCTCCCGGATGCCGGTCAGGAAGATGACCAGCTCCTGCTTTTCTCCGAAGGTCTCTTTTATGAAAGCAGCTCCATTTCTTATGGCCGCGGTCAGCTCGCTCCTCTGCCGTTCTGCCTGCACCCGTTCCTCTTCGCTCTTTCCGGAAAATGCGTCCGCTGCCCCGCCAAGCCGGATCTCCTCCCGGCAGCCGCGGATTACCTCGAATAATCGCTGCTCCCGTTCTCCCTCTTTGGCGTCCAGCAGGCCGTTTTCCTTTCGCACGGCCAGGCTTCTGCGTCGGCTGTCCAGGCGGTCGTCAATGAGCGCTGTCAGCTGTTCCGTAGAAAGCGCCGCCAGATCACGGCTCAGACCGTCTGAAAAGAAGCGTAAGCTTTCCGCCAGCTTCTGCTGCTCCTCGTAAGCCCCGCTCATGGTGTAAATGCGCTGTAACAGGAGCCAGACGATGCAGAGGCGCTCGTCAAAGGGCAGGGACGGCAGGTTCGTCGGCATGTCCGCTGCTCCGGTCAGGATCTGCTCAGGCTTCAGTTCCTTTTTCCATTTTTCATAGAGGCGATAGTAGAAGGTGAATTCCGTCGCTGTGTCCTCGTCCTGAAGATACTGGCCGAAGAGTACGTCTTCCACACCCAAATCCAGTTCTTCCATAGTCAGCAGAATTTCTGACAAATCTTCCCAGGCCCGGCCGGTCACAAAGCCCTTCTCGCCAGGCTCCATCACATAGAAGCGCTCCGGGCGCAGTTCCAGAAAGGACAGTACCGCCGGGTGCAGCCCCCGCGCCACGGCGTAGGTCTTCCAGATGGTGAAATCCGGCTTCACATTCATGCAGCGTACCCGATCCAGGGTCACGGTGTCAAATTCCCGCACAGAACGGTTGTAGGCAGGCGGATTACCGGCCGCCACGATGACCCAGCCCTCGGGCAGCGTATGGCTTCCGAAGGTCTTATACTGGAGGAACTGCAGCATGGCCGGCATCAGCGTCTCTGACACACAGTTGATCTCGTCCAGGAATAAAATGCCGTCCCTGCAGCCGGTTTTTTCCATCTGCTCATAGACCGACGCAATGATTTCACTCATGGTATAGGAGGTCACGGTATACTCTTTCCCAGCGAACTGCTTTTCCGTCAGTACCGGCAGGCCGATGGCGCTCTGACGGGTATGGTGGGTCATGGTGTAAGACACCAGGCCGACGCCGCATTCTCCGGCAATCTGCTCCATGATGGCGGTCTTGCCGATACCCGGCGGGCCAATCAGCAGCACCGGCCGCTGTCTCGGCACCGGGATCCGGAAGGTTCCCGCCGCCGTTCTGGCTGTATAAGCCCGGACTGTCTTTTTGATTTCTTCTTTTGCTTCCTGTATATTCATGCCCTTTTCTCCTCCAATACCAGTCTGTGTACCCAGTCCGGCATATCAATACTGTCAAAATGCCCCTGCAGCATTACGAACCAGACCTGATAGTCCGGCTCCTTCTTCGGATACCAGCCGCAGCCGTCCGTAAAATACAGAATTCCCTGTAAATCCCGCAGCTCTCCCCGCTGCCTCAGCTCCTCAATCCGTTCAAAGGCCGGACGGAAATCTGTCCCGCCCCCGCCCCGGATCTCCAGGTGCTCCAGATATTTTTCGAATTCTTCCCGGCTGTGAATGCA
Organism: Laedolimicola sp.; assembly: GCF_051972735.1. Taxonomy (NCBI): domain Bacteria; kingdom Bacillati; phylum Bacillota; class Clostridia; order Lachnospirales; family Lachnospiraceae; genus Laedolimicola; species Laedolimicola sp. The sequence goes on from NZ_JBOKYU010000005.1 coordinate 61,264, forward strand.
GTCGTCCCGCTGGATCTGATTGTCGCACTGGATCAAGTGCAGGCAGAAGCTTCGGAAAAACAGGCGATCCTGCTCCAGAATCCCCCTGGTCTCCTCCAGGAATACCCGCACCAGTTCTTTTTCACAAGAACCGGAGGTATCGATGACAATGACCAGGTCGGCGATTTTCCGTTCCTCGCTGTATTCCAGCGGTTCTATCAGCGGCATATTTCCATACATTTCCAGTCCGTAAGTGTACCAGGCATACTGAAACTCGTCCAGATTCAGGCGGCTGTCCTCCCGGTAGGAGGACAGGCCTCTTAAAATACTCCGATAATCACCCCGCTGACCGGCTGCCGGAACCAGCTGCCGGGTGCGGTGCCGCTTAGCCGTCCCCGCTTTCCGTTTTCCTCTGGGATTGCCGCTTCGAAGCAACTTCTCCCCCTGCCCCTGCCAGAAGGCCTTTTCCCGCTCGTCAGGCTTCTGTCCCCAGAGGCTGTGGTCGTCTACCGGGGGCTTTTCCGGGATAGCTTTCCCCAAAAGCTCTTCCGTCAGCGCCCAGGCCTTTTCGTCGCAGTCAGACTCCCAGACTTTTCGCTCCTCCCGTTCCACACGCCAGGCCTCGAAGGGGTGCCCCAGGAGGCAGTGGCTGAGCATGTGCAGCAGCTCCCGGCAGAGGAAATCGCTGTCTTTCAGGAAATCTGACCGGATCCGGGACGGGGAGAGATAAAAGAGGCGGCCGTCGGTCCGAAAGCCCGCGCAGACTTTCTTTTCACTTTCCCAACCCTCTGCGTCTGATTTCTGCTCCAATTCCTTCGGATCCAGGTTCTTCTGTACCAGCTGCTTCGTCTCCTCTATCTGAAACTTCACCGCCCCCAACACAGGCGCAAGGCCGTGGAGACGCTGGTAGAGCTTCAGCTTGACCAGATCGAGGATTTCGTATTCGGTTGCGTACTGGCTGGACTGATTTTCCATGGATCCCTCTCTGCTCCTTTTGCTTTTATTCTCAGCTTTTATTCTAACACGATGCTATCGTTTTATAAAGAACCCTTTCCATGAAAAAAGAAAATGAAAAAATATGTCTCTCCCGAAATCTTTGAATATAAAAATATCTGCACCACCCCCAATCAGAGAATGATACAGATATTCTAATTACATTTCCATATAATTTGTAAAATATTAGATTCTAATTACAGCTCGCAGTTATTTACGGTTCTCGGGAACGGAATCACGTCGCGGATATTGCCCATGCCGGTCAGATACATCACGCAGCGCTCGAAGCCCAGGCCAAAGCCGGAATGACGGACAGAACCGTATTTCCGCAGATCCAGGTAGAAACCGTAATCCTCTTCCTTCAGACCCAGCTCCTGCATACGACCGGTCAGCTTCTCCAGGTCATCCTCTCTCTGGCTTCCGCCGATGATCTCACCGATACCCGGTACCAGACAGTCCATAGCGGCTACGGTCTTGCCGTCCTCGTTCAGCTTCATATAGAAGGCCTTGATGTCCTTCGGGTAATCTGTTACGAAAATTGGGCGCTTGAAGATCTGTTCGGTCAGATAACGCTCATGCTCGGTCTGCAGATCGCAGCCCCAGCTTACCTTATAATCAAAGTTGTCGTTGTTCTTCTCCAGAATTTCAATGGCCTCGGTGTAGGTCACATGACCGAACTCGGAGTTCAGCACGCCGTGCAGTCTGTCCAGAAGTCCCTTGTCCACAAACTGGTTGAAGAAATTCATCTCCTCCGGAGCATTCTCCAGCACGTAGCTGATGACATATTTCAGCATAGCCTCGGCTACTTCCATATTGTCTTCCAGATCCGCAAAGGCCATCTCCGGCTCAATCATCCAGAACTCAGCCGCATGGCGTGTGGTATTGGAATTCTCCGCGCGAAAGGTCGGTCCAAAGGTATAGATATCACGGAACGCCATAGCGTAGGTCTCGCCGTTCAGCTGTCCACTTACGGTCAGATTCGTCTCTTTTCCGAAGAAGTCCTGACTGTAATCGATCTGTCCCTCTTCGGTCTTCGGTACATTGTTCAGATCCAGCGTGGTCACCTGGAACATCTCGCCTGCGCCCTCGCAGTCGCTTCCGGTAATCAGCGGCGTATGTACGTATACGAAGCCTCTCTCCTGGAAGAACTGGTGAATCGCGTAGGCAATCAGGGAGCGAACCCGGAATACAGCCTGGAAGGTATTGGTTCTGGCGCGCAGATGGGGAATGGTTCTCAGATACTCGAAGGAGTGGCGCTTCTTCTGCAGCGGATAATCCGGAGCGGAATCGCCCTCTACCACAACCTCTTCTGCCTGAATCTCGAAGGGCTGCTTTGCCTCCGGTGTAGCAACCAGAGTTCCCTTTACGATAACAGCTGCACCTACGTTCAGCTTGGAGATCTCTTTAAAATTCTCCATGTTATCATGGTATACGATCTGCAGTGTCTGGAAGCAGCTTCCGTCTCCCATAACCAGGAAGCCGAAGGCCTTGGAGCCACGGTTACTGCGGAGCCAGCCTGCTACTGTGATTTCCTTATCCAGATAGCTTTCGGTGTTGCGATATAATTCTTTTACAGTAATGCACTTCATTGTTTTATCCCTGCCCTTTTCTTTCTCTTGCTTCCGGCGCTTTTCCCGCGCGCCGATTCAGTCTACAGTATAGCGCATTTTGGACGGGTCTGCAAGACGGGAATCACAAAGAATCTCACCGTCAGACCAGGTTTTCCCATAAAATTGCCCTGCAAATCCATCTCGATCTGCAGGGCATTGCTTTTTGCTTTCTTTTCAGGCTTAACGAGTGGTCTGGTTTGTGGTGCCGTTATTGGTGTTCGTTGTCCCATTCGTCATATCGTCCACCACATTTTCTGTGCCGTCTACCACGTCGTCCACACCGTTCATGATGCCGTCGCCCACGTCTTCCACTGCGTCTCCTGCGCCGTCTACGGCGTCGTCTACGATGTTGCCGTCATTGACGGTTCCATTGTTCACGGTGCCGTCGGTGGTGGCTCCGTTATTGGTAGTTCCGTTGTTTTCGGTGTTCGGCTTGTTGGTTCCGCCGTTGTTGTCGGAATTGCCACAGGCGCTTACGCCCAGGACCAGTACAAGCAGCAACAGTCCTGCTGTGTATTTTCTGAACCTCTTCATAATATAGAATCTCCTTTCTGCCGTCGCTGGACGGTATCCGTTTCTATCCACATTATGAGCGGTTCCTGATTTTTTTATACACAGGGAAATGTTATTTTTCCACTTTGTTCTATTAAAAAAAGCAATGTAATCTTTTTACAGACTGCATTGCTTTTTGGGTTTTAGCTTTTTTTCTGAAATTCCGTCCGGCATTTGGGGCAGGTTACGATGATTTTGCCTTTGCCCCTGGGGACACGGATCTTCTGGCCACAGCTGGGACACTTGTAGATGTGATGGGTTTTGCGGTCGGCCAGGTTTCTTTTCCAGTTATTTACTTTGTATTTTATTTTGTTCTGCCAGGTCAGGAATTTCTGATTTTCCGCGTAACGGCGGTTATAATCCCTGGAAAACATCCGGTAATAGCAGTAAACAAGCAGAGCCATTACCAGATAGGTGATCGCATTGCTGCGGACAAACAGGTTCAGAATAATCAGAACCAGGCCGATGGCAGTCAGAAACCGGGACAACTGGTCGGCGCCGTAGCGGCCTTGCATAAAATGTTGAAATTTTTCTCGCATAGGTTCTCCTTTATGACAGCTCAAAGGCTCCGGTATAGAGCTGATAATATTTGCCCTTCTGGGCAATCAGCTCCTCGTGGCTGCCCCGCTCGATAATCCGGCCCTGATCCAGCACCATGATGACATCAGAATTCTGGACCGTAGACAGACGGTGGGCAATGACAAATACGGTACGGCCCTCCATCAGGCTGTCCATACCCCGCTGTACGATGGCCTCTGTACGGGTATCGATACTGGAGGTCGCCTCATCCAGGATCAGGACGGGCGGGTCGGCAATGGCTGCACGGGCGATGGTCAGAAGCTGACGCTGTCCCTGGGACAGGTTGCCGCCGTCTCCGGTGAGCATGGTATCATAGCCCTGGGGCAGGTGCCTGATAAAGCTGTCTGCGCCTGCCAGCATGGCTGCGCCCTTGACCTCGCTGTCGGTGGCGTCCAGCTTGCCGTACCGGATATTGTCGGCTACGGTGCCGGTAAACAGGTGGCTGTCCTGAAGTACCATACCCAGGGAACGACGCAGATCCTGCTTCTTAATCTTATTGATGTTGATACCGTCGTAACGGATCTTTCCGTCCTGAATATCGTAAAACCGGTTAATCAGGTTGGTAATGGTCGTTTTTCCGGCTCCGGTGGCGCCTACGAAGGCCACCTTCTGTCCGGGCTTCGCGTAGAGCTTAATGTCGTGAAGTACGGTTTTTTCCGGTGTATACCCAAAGTCTACCCCGTCCATGACTACGTCGCCCTTCAGCTCCGTGTATGTGATGGTACCGTCATGATGGGGATGCTTCCAGGCCCAGATACCGGTACGCTCCGGCACCTCCACCAGCTTGTCACCCTCATAGCGGGCATTGACCAGGGTTACATAACCGCCGTCCTGCTCGGAGGGCTCATCCATCAGGTTGAAGATTCGCTCCGCGCCTGCCAGGGCCATAATGATAGAGTTGAACTGCTGGGCAATCTGTGCAATCGGCTGATTGAAGCTTCTTGTCAGCTGCAGGAAGGAGGCAAGACCGCCCAGAGTCAGGCCGCCGATCCCGCCGATGGCCAGCAGAGAGCCTACAATGGTGGTCAGTACATAATTGATATTTCCAATATTTCCCATTACCGGCATCAGCACGTTGGCGTAGATGTTCGCGTTGCTGGCGCTGTCGAAGAGTTTATCGTTCAGCTCCTTGAATTTTGCCTTGGCTTCTTCCTCATGGCAGAAGACCTTTACCACCTTCTGGCCGTCCATCATTTCCTCGATGTAGCCGTTGACTTTACCCAGATCCTGCTGCTGCGCCATAAAGTACCGGCCGGACTGACCGCCGATTTTCTTGATGACATTTGTCATAACGAATACCATGGCAATGATCATCAGGGTCAGAATCGGGCTTAAGTATACCATAGACGCGAAGACGCTGACGATGGTAATGGCGGAGGACAGCAGCTGCGGAATACTCTGGCTGATCATCTGGCGCAGGGTATCTGTATCATTGGTGTAGATACTCATCAGGTCTCCGTGAGTATGGGTGTCAAAATACGGAATCGCCAGGGTCTCCATGTGGTCGAACAGGCCGTCCCTTACTTTTTTCAGGCTGCCCTCGGAAATGTAAATCATCAGGCGGTTGTACAGATAGTTGGAGACTACGCCCACCAGATAAATCACTGCCATGGTGGCCAGCGCCTTCAAAAGCGGCGTGAAATCCGGCGCAGAGCTTCCCACCAGGGGTGTGATATAGTCATCGATCAGGGACTGCAGGAATAAGCTGCCGTATACGTTGGCCAGTACTCCGACTACGATACCGATGATAACCAGTACGCACTGAATCGGATAGCCCTTTACGATGATGGCGAAGATCCGCTTCAGCGTCTTCATGGGGTTTTTCGCCTTGGGGCCTTTTCTCATGCCTCTGGGTCCTCCGGGACCTCCGGGTCTTTTGCTGTTGCTCATTCTGCGTCACCTCCTTCGCTGTCTGTGGGCTTCTGCTGGGATTCATATACTTCCCGGTAAATTGCGTTATTTTTCAATAATTCCGCATGGGTTCCGACGCCGCTAATCGCACCGTCGTCCAGCACGATAATCTTATCCGAATCCTGTACGGAAGAAATACGCTGGGCAATGATGATCTTGGTGGTATCGGGAATCTCCTCCCGGAAGGCCTTCCGGATCATAGCGTCCGTATGGGTATCCACCGCGCTGGTGGAATCGTCCAGAATCAGGATTCTCGGCTTCTTTAACAGGGCTCTGGCGATACAGAGACGCTGCTTCTGTCCGCCGGACACATTGCTGCCGCCCTGCTCAATCCAGGTGTCATACTGCTCCGGGAAGCGCTGGATAAATTCATCGGCGCAGGCCAGCTTACAGACACGGATCAGCTCCTCATCGCTGGCGTCCTTATCGCCCCAGCGCAAGTTTTCCTTGATGGTGCCGGAAAACAGCACGTTCTTCTGAAGCACCATGGACACCTGATTCCGGAGGGAATCCAGGTCATAATCCCGGACGTCGATACCGCCTACCCGGACGCTTCCTCCTGTTACGTCATACAATCTGGGGATCAGCTGTACCAGTGTGGACTTGGCGCTTCCGGTGCCACCCAGGATACCTACAGTCTCGCCGGATTTGATTTCCAGATTAATCTGATCCAGATTCAGGTTCCCCTCGTCGTTCCGGTAGCTGAAGGATACGTTATCAAAGGTAATGGAACCATCGGGAACCTCTGTGACAGCCTGCTCCTTATTGGTCAGGCTGCTCTTTTCATTTAAGACCTCGCAGATACGCTCTGCGGAGGATTTCGCCATGGTCAGCATAACGGCTACCATGGCGATGAACATCAGGCTCATCATGATATTCATCGTATAGGTAAAGAGACTCATCAGCTGGCCGGTGGTCATATTGCCCGCCACGATGGTTCTGGCGCCCAGCCAGGACACCGCGATGATACAGGCGTAAACTGTAAACTGCATGGTGGGCATCATGCTGACCATCAGCTTCTGGGCCCGGACCGCGCAGCGGTATACGGCCTCAGAGGCCTTGCCGAACTTCTGCTTCTCATGCTCCTCACGCACGTATGCCTTGACTACCCGGATACCGGTCAGATTTTCCTGGATATCCGCGTTCAGGGCGTCATATTTGTCAAACATTTCACGGAAATATTTTCCTACGCGGCCCATCAGAAACGCAATGACGATTCCTAAGAATACCAGCGCCACCAGATATACACAGGACAGTCTGGCATTGATGATAAAGGTCATAGTCATGGCCGTAACCAGCATAACCGGCGCACGCATCAGCATACGCATCATCATCTGGAACGCGTTTTGTACGTTGGTTACATCGGTGGTCAGACGCGTAACCAGTCCTGCGGTAGAGAAATGATCGATATTGGAGAAGGAAAATTCCTGGATATGATTGTACATTCCCTCTCTTACATTTTTCGCAAAGCCGGTAGACGCGATGGCCGCCTGCTTCGCGGCAAAAGCTCCGCAGAACAGGGACGCAAAGGATACCAGAAGCATCACCAGTCCCATCGTGATTACGTATTTCATGTTGCCTGTCTCAAGTCCGTTGTCGATGATGGCCGCCATCAGAAGCGGAATGATCATCTCAAAGATAACCTCGAAGACAATAAAAATCGGCGCTGAGATGGCCGTCTTTTTGTACTCGCCTATATAGGCCTTTAATGTCTTCAGCATGTGTGCCCTCCTTGTGTGATTCTTTCTCTATGCTGCTCTAACTGCTCTTCTGTTCCATCATGTTCCGTCATAGTCGCCAGGATCCGATCCAGAAGCTCCAGAAGCTTTGCCTGCTCCTCATCGGTCATACAGGCGTAGATTCGTTCGTCCAGGCTTCTGGCTCCCTCTCCCATATCCTCCATGACCTGATTGCCTTTTTCGGTCACTTCAATGATCCGGTATCTGCCGTCATCCGGATTCCGCCGTCTGGCGATATAGCCTTTTTCCTCCAGCCGGTTCAGGATGCCGGTCACCGTCGGGTTTTTCAGCTGGAACCAGTACTCGATCTCCCGCTGATGAATTTCCTTGTCCGGATTGCATTTCAGGTAGCAGAGTATTTCCATCTGCATGCCGGTCAGGTTGTATTTCAGAAGATTTTTATCCCACAGCTCGCGGAACTTGTTGTTGATAATACGAATCCGCTTGCTGATTGGGCTGGGCCCCCTCCTCATTGGTTGATCCTCCTTCTGCGTTTTTGCAAAATATAAATAGGACGCTATATAGTTTACTATATAGTATCCTATATGTTATTACGATTGTTCTGGATTGTCAACAAAATAAATCTTAAAAATGTGTGAACTTATGTTATACTGTCCTTATCTTACTTTAGAAAATCGGGGGGATTTTACTATGGAATTTTTAGAATTACTGCACCTCATTTTGGAAAATATCGTAGACGGAGCGATTCTGCTCTTTGAATTTATCGGCGTGGGCATTATCATTTTCTCAGGCCTGCGAGGCTTCTGGAGCTACCTGCACCGCTCTCCGGAGACAAAGCTGACCCTGGCCCGGGGGCTGGCCATGGGGCTGGAATTTAAGCTGGGAAGTGAGATCCTGCGAACCGTAGTGGTCCGGGACTGGAAGGAAATCGGAACGGTGGCAGGAATTATTGCGCTCAGGGCTGCGCTGACGTTCTTGATTCACTGGGAGATTAAGGAAGAGGAAAAGGAAGCTTAAAGAATAAGAAATAAAAAGATGCTTCAGAGCCTACACAAATTTCTTTGGAGACTATGAGAAAATCTCTGCAAATTAATTTCAATGATTCCACTCCATTACATATTCTTTTTCGCCAGTGAATTCATCCAGTTGTTCACGCTGAATCGTGAACCCTTCTCTTTGGTAGAAAGACATTGCCCTGACATTTTTCTGATATACGTTTAACTGTAATCTGCCTTTTTTATCCTTGATATAATCCAGCAACGCTTTGCCTATCCCTTGGGACTGCATTTTACCGGAAACAAAAATACCTTCTATATATTCATCTTGTACACCTACAAAGCCATGAATTATGTTATTCTCTTCATACACATAAACTTCTGCCTGTGGCAGCATTTTCTTTACTGCTTCATAATTACCGGTCCAGTATTGTTCAGAAATAAAATTATGTGCTTCCAGATTCGTCTTTAACCATAGGTCAACAACCTTATTTATATCTACATTCTGCAGCTTTCTAATCACAACAATTATTCTCCATCAAATCTGATTCTGGTACAATTATTCATTTCATTTGCCCGATTCTGCTGTACAGACGCCTGCACAGTTCAGAACTAACAACGAATACCTTTACAAAACGGAATTTAAACCTTAACATTCGGGTTCATGTATTGTCCATGTTTCCTGGTGTTTCTGCCATACTGAATGGCAAACTTCGGACAGCGATGCAAACAGCCCAGGCACATCACACATTTGTCCTTGACCCAGACAGGTCGCTTATCTTGCATTTCGATGGCCTGCACGGGACACTTCCTGGCGCACAGACCACATCCGATACAGGTATCCTCTACACAGAAATTCATCGTGCGCCGTACTTTGCTGTTATAAATTGGCTCAGCGATCCATTCGGTGATGAATGCCGGGGTGCGTGGCGACATATAACTGTTCCTATTGCGTTCCTTGACGTTGCGAATAACACCGCTGATTTCAGTCTCGGTGTTTTTGGTATACTTCGCAACTTTTTCCGGAGTGGCAATCATAAGTGGGCGAGATGATTCCGATTGTTTCATCGGAAAATGCGTACTGGTCATTCTGAACACAATCTGTAATAGAAATTATTTCCTGTTTCTCGGACTGTACAAGCCGAGTTGCAACGTATTTACAGTTCCCTGTCGCAGAAAATCTACGCACCTCCATTGCGCTTTTTCCCAGGATATCCGACAATACTTCCTTCCGGAGGCATTTCTGAATGTTGAAATCAGTCGCCTCCTCCAATGACCAGCCATCGCTCATATACCGCCGAATCTCTCCGATAAAATATGCATACTCTGCCAGTCTGTGGCATTTACGCATCAGTTCCCGGTTCCGGCATATCCTTCGTTCTGTTGTAAAACACCACGTACTTTGGAAAGGGAAGTCTTACCTGCCAAATCGTTTCTGAGATCTTAATTCCCTGCTCCTTAATGTATTTATCATACAATTCAGCAAAATAGAAAAATCCCCTGAGTGGCATATTTTCATTCCAGGTACTCTGATGCTCATACAGATTCAGGGTGATCCGAAGCATAAAAGACAGATCATTTTTCATACTCAGATAAATCACATCATCCAGCGTCGTAATCTCCAGCCCATTCGGGTCATCATAATCCGTATCGTTCACCGCGTTATACAAATCCAGTAAATCCTCTTTATCCTGAAAAATGTACCGGAATAATCTGTCCTTATGCTGATGATGTACCTTCTTTTGTGTATTTCTTACTTTTCTCTTTTGTCTGGTTGTGGAAGTATTTCGGTTTCTACTCATGCTATGCTTCTCCTCTCATTATACATGCTAAACCAGACGCCTTCAACCACAGTCTTCGACACTCATAGGCGGACTCCTCCTCTTTTTTACAAATTTTCCCTCTATTCAGTTATACTTTTTCGGAATCTCATTTCGAATAGGCTTGTTACTATGATCAATGCATAGGACGCCCAACCGATTGTCCATACTTTAAAATAAGATGAGCTGATATTCAGATCTGTTTTTCCGGATATCAGCTCTTTTTTTTGTGTTATTTGTTGTTTTTCCTTTTTTCTGCCCGATAAGCCCAGGCACACAGGATACTTTCGAGAATCACCAGCGCCAGAATCATCACAGCGCAATGCAGGAAATACAGGTCCGGCAGGATATTGATAACCGGGTCGGTAGCCGGGTCAAAAAGCCAATAATCATTGTTGAAAGCAATCTCATGGAAAGTAACAAAAGTCCGGTCCCAGTTCAGGGCCACGGCTGCCCCAATAATGGCTGGCAGGGCCACGGTCAGGATAGCGGTCAATTTCAGATAGCCATAGCAATGCTTTCGTCGCATCCACAGGATCCCGGCGGTGCTTGCCAGAGTGCCGCCGATAACCATGTATTTGAAGAGATTGAAGATATTCTTTACTTCTTCAAAATGGATGCGCCCGCCTTCTGACATGGGAAAGGTCGGGAATTCCAGAGGCGCGTTTCCGAAACTCAGGCAGTAATCGATGACTGCATTATAATTCGCTTTAATCTCCGAAATCGTGCAGCCGGTAGTTTCCGGAATATGGAGCGCATGGATGTCCAGATAATACAGCGGCTTGCAGGCCAGGGTCAGAACCACGGCCAGAGATATGATAGTCAGGGTCAGGATTATGGATAGCGTCAGTTTGGTCAGTTTTGATTTCATAGGGCGTTCTCCTCTTGATGCGGTGTTTTTTCAGTATAAAATAATTTGTACCACATTTCCAGTATTTTGTGTGGTAAAAGTGGACAAAGTCCCGGCCCGGCCGTCTATCATCTACCGTCTAGTCAGCGGAATCCGTTGTATCAGGCTCTTCCTCTTCAGCTATCACCTCAAAATCACTTAACTGACACGTAAAAGCCGTAGCCAAATAACTGTCGCAAGTATAGATATGATCGCTTTCAGAAGTCATCACATACACATTTCCATCCGATGCAGTACTCCCAATGGAAACCGTAATTTCGGTACCATCGTCACGGGTGATCCGGATCGTGATGGCCGGATCGGCTAAGCTGTAAACGCTTAAATCCTCCGGCGCTTCGCCCAGATCGCGGACAGCGGACAGCGGATTCAGACGGTTCCACAGATTGGACAGGGCGTCCTGATTGAGTTCCATGGACGGAGCGTCAGGGCTGGTCCAGGTTTCACCGTCATAGTTCAGGCGCAGAGTACCGTAGCTGCTGGTGATTACAGCTTCGCTGATTTCTGCGGGCGAAATACTTAAAGCCTCAATTTCTTCGGCAGCCGTATCGTCTTCCTCACCGTTCCAGTCCGCGCGGCTTACCAAAACATAGAGAAGTCCCAGAGCTGCCAGGGCGGCTATAGCCGCCAGCAGTCTTACCTTTCTCTTTTTCTTTGTCATTTACCGTTTCCTCCTTCCAAACCAGATAATGCCGCCGGTGGCAAGCAGAAGCAACGGAATCAATATAATCGTCAGGATGCCCCAGAAGATGGCGCTTCCGGCCGGTACAGTCAGATATTCCGTACTCATGCTTTTCGGCTCAATGGAGACAATGCTTTCGTGGTCTACCAGCTGGCTCATGACATTCAGAAACAGGGTACTGTTGCCGCCGGATACCATACTGTCTACCTGTTCATCCAGCAGAGTCTCAGAAGAGAACACGATGAGTTTTGCTTCTGTGTCTTCGTCAATGGTCTTGGTGACGACAGCACCTAGGTCAAAGGGCCCCGCAATATCGCCCTCCTCCTGATCGAGATTTTCAGATTCCAGGTTGGTCTTGGAATAAGACTTTGCCGATGTGGTCAGCAGGCTTTCATAAGTCAGATCTTCACTGATATCCGCAGCCTCCGTCATACCCTGAGCAAAGGCCAGTAACACATAACGGGAGCTTACGTCTGAGGTATATGCCGAGGACTGAATATCCGGCAGCAGATAATAGGGATAGTTCGGCAAATGATGCTGACTGTCGCCTTCCAGCACCAGCCCGTCCGCCAAAGTAATTCCATAATCGCCCAGCAGACTGTCCAGATTCGGCGTATCCTTGTCTGTGTATCCAAGCAGCAGCACCATCTGTCCGCCCTGTTCCATATAGGCTTCCAGCTTATTTTTCTCATCCTCGGAAATATCGGAAATGGCCCCGTAGATAATAACAGCTTTTGCATCCTCCGGCACAGCCTCCTCCGTCAGCAGACTTAAGGATTTCAGTTCAATATTTTCCTTCTCAATGGACGAAGTGACCGTAGTACTCAGCTCTGCCTCATCATGGCCGGCCAGCGTATAAATAACCGGCATATCCTCGGCGGTTACATAGGCAATGGCACTGGTGATCTGACCCTCACCGTCGAAGCTGCTTAAAGAGCTGCTGTAAGTGGAATAATCCATACTATACTGATAAATATCATAGTAATCTACAGCCTTGGAACGGTTCTGGCCCACCACCAGCACGCTGTTTTCAGACAGATTTTCGCTGGTATACTGAGAGACAAAATTCGGGTAAAGCACCGGATCCTTCGTCTCTACTTTGATGTGGGAGGACAGTCCCGCATAGCGATCCAGCAATTCCTGTAAGGTGGCATCTTCACTGCCCTGCTGGGCAATCAGGTAGAGGGTGATATCCTCGTCCAGACCCTTCACAATCTCTGCCGTCTGATCTCCGGTAGTGAACAGCTTCTGGTCACTGACATCGTATTTCAGGTACTGGGAGGGTAATTTTCCTGCTGTCAGGTTCACCAGCACGGCGGCCACACAGGCGAAAACCACCATGCTGGCGCGGTAGGTTCCGTGCTTTTTCTGCAGAAGCTGAACCGTCAGAAACAGAGCCAGGACAATGACCGTCATATAGTAAAGAATGCCGGTCAAATCAAACATACCCTGCACGAAATTAATGAACGGCTGATAGATACAAAGGGCGTTAAGAATGGACGCCAGAAGGCCACTGGCTCCGATAACGTTGGCAATACCGGATGCCATGTTCAGGAAGAACAGAACGCCGAAGGTCAGTACCGCCGCAATGACCTGGCTCTCCGTCACTGCTGACAGAAACAGTCCAATGGCCAGACAGGCTGCGCCAAATAGGGTGTAGCCCAGGATTGCTGTATACGCCATGGGCAATGAGACACTGCCAAATCGCAATAAGATCAACGGATACAGACACAGGATCGCCATGGGAATCAGAAAAACAGTCACCATAGCCAGATATTTGCCCAGTACAATTTTCCAGAGAGAAACCGGCGCGGTCATCAGGAGCTGGTCGGTCTTCTGGCGCTTTTCCTCGGCCATACTGCGCATAGTCAGCACCGGTACAATAATCAACAGCACAAAATAAACAGAGGACAGGATAGCTCCGAATACCGGATAGCCGCCCACCAGGCAGTTGGCCACGTAGTACAGGCTGGTAACCGCCAGCAGTACAGCCATGAAGATATAGCCTGTCATGGAGGTCAGATACGCCCGCAGTTCTTTTTTGCAAATCGCACACATATTACTTTTCCTCCTTTTCGTCTGATTTTGTTTCTTTCACAGAAAATTCTTTCTCTTCTGTTTTGCGTAGCTTTTTTCTCAGAGAAAATCTCTCTGTTTTTTCCTGTTCCTCTGTTGTCTTTGGATTTCCATTATTTTCCTCATTCGTCAATTCCAGGAATACATCCTCCAACGTTGCTGTCGTGGTCTTCACTTCCAGCCCCTTGACTTGCTTCAGAAGTTCTATGGCCTGTTCACAGGCTTCTTTGCTTCCACGCACCTGCAGTTCCATCGCGTCTGTGTGTTTCATGTAACTGCCCAGATTTTCCGGCGTATCGCTGGCCACCAGCTTTCCATTGGAAATAATCAGGACATGGTCGCAGATGCTGCTGATCTCCGAGAGAATGTGGGAGCTCAAAATAACCGTATGCTTCTTCCCAAGCCCGCGGATCAGCTCACGGATTTCAATGATCTGCTTTGGATCCAGACCCACCATGGGCTCATCCAGAATCAGTACCTCCGGATCCCCAAGTAGCGCCTGAGCCAGTCCCACTCTCTGCTTATATCCTTTGGACAAATGACGAATCAACCGATTTTCCATATCTTTGATGCGTGTTTCATCCATAACCCTCTCTATCTCCGTGCTGCGTTCGTTTTTCGGCACCTGTTTCAGTTCTGCTGCGAAACGCAGATATTCCAGGACAGTCATGTCCGGATAGAGAGGCGGAATCTCCGGCAGATATCCGATGCATTTTCGGGCCTCCATAGGCTCTTCCGCTACGTCGTACCCGTTTATAAGAATCTGCCCTTCCGTGGGAGCCAGATAGCCGGTCATCATATTCATAGTAGTAGATTTTCCGGCTCCGTTGGGACCCAGGAATCCGTAGATCTGACCTTTTTGTACATGAAAATTCAGGTGATCGACCGCAGTGTTTTTGCTGTAGCGTTTCACGAGATCTTTTACTTCAATCAAGATTGTTTCCTCCTTCTCCGTAATCGTCCGGCCCTTTTCTCTCTTCTGCAATAAAAAAGAGGAGTATCCTCGGGCAGACGTATCTGTCTAAGGATATTCCTCTTTTGTGTTTTTTCTGAATGGATTCTGTGATTTTTAAGTGAAACTTTTGTGAACACGAGCAAATGGACGAAAGTCCGGAGCGCCGTGCATCTTCAAAAACCAGGGTCGGGACTTTGTAGTTATCATTGTGTACAGCGTTTTAGCGGACAGTGTGTGACACCTGCGGACCTTGCGTCCGTGGGTGGCATACACTGTCAGATAAACGATGAACACAGATAACTACAAAGCCCCGACCCGTCCGTCTTTCTATACACTAACCGATAACATCACTCATATCATACCGTCCTGCCGGTTTCCCCGCCAGGAATTTCGCCGCCTGAATCGCCCCTTTGCCGAAAACAGCGCGGGAGTAAGCGCGGTGCTCAAATGTGATGACTTCGTCAGTTCCCGCGAAGATCACGTCATGATCACCCACGATGGTGCCGCCACGAACAGCAGAGATACCGATTTCGCTGCTTTCGCGCTTCTTACGCTCCTGGCTTCTGTCATATACATAGTGATATGCTCCGTCAGATGCCTCATTGATGGCGTCTGCCAGTGCCAGTGCGGTGCCGCTGGGTGCGTCCAGCTTCTGGTTGTGGTGCTTCTCTACAATCTCGATATCAAAACCTGCTGCCGCCAGAGTCGGAGCTGCTTCCTTCAGAAGCTTCATAAGCAGGTTGATACCCAGAGACATGTTGGCGGATTTCAGAACAGCCGTTTCTTTGGCTGCCTCTTCGACTTTCGCAAGCTGTTCCTCGGAAAGTCCGGTGGTGCAGAGAACAACCGGGGTTTTGGTCCGTACACAGTAGTCCAACAGTCCGTCCGCTGCCTTTGCGTTTGAGAAGTCGATAACTACGTCTGCCGGCACATCACACTCGTCAATGCTTGCGAATACCGGGTATTCATTTGCGATACCGGTATATCCGTCTACGCCTGCTGCTACCTCTGCCTCCGGATCCTCTTTCAGGAGTCCGGTCAGCATCTGTCCCATGCGGCCATTACAGCCGTGAAGTATAATTTTTGTCATTTGTTATTTTACCTCGATTCCAAAATCAATCATTGCCTGCTTTAACTGTGCCTGGTGCTCCGGCTCCATCTCGGTCAGCGGCATACGAAGGGGGCCAACCTGGAATCCCAGCTGGTTCAGGGCTGCCTTTACCGGGATCGGATTCACCTCGCAGAACAGCTTATCGATAACCGGAATGGCCGCAAGCTGGATAGCAAGGCTGCCTGCCAGGTCGCCCTCCAGATACTTCATGACCATGTCGTGGGTCTGGCGGGGCGCTACATTGGAAAGTACAGAGATGACGCCATTTCCACCAAGGGAAAGGATCGGAACCACCTGATCGTCATTTCCGGAGTAGAGCTCGATGCATCCGTCTGCCAGCTGCATCAGCTTCGCTACCTGGGAAATATTTCCGCTTGCTTCCTTGATGCCAACGATATTCTTGACATTCTTTGCAAGAGCTACTGCGGTCTCCGGCTGGATGTTACATCCGGTACGGGACGGTACGTTGTACATGATAACCGGAAGGCTTACGGACTCTGCCACTGCGGTATAGTGAGCAATCAGACCTTTCTGGGTCGCCTTATTATAATACGGAGTTACCACAAGCAGAGCGTCCGCGCCGTACTTTTCCGCTTCCTGCGACAGATAGATTGCGGTTTCGGTGCAGTTAGAGCCGGTGCCTGCGATGACCGGCACGCGCTTAGCGACATGCTCTACGGTAAAGCGGATAGCCTCCAGATGCTCCTCATGGCTCAGTGTGGATGACTCGCCGGTGGTTCCACAGATGACGATGGCATCTGTGCCATTTTCAATCTGGTAGTCCAGAAGCTCTGCAAGCTTCGGATAGTTAATCTCTCCATTGTCAAAAAACGGTGTTACAATTGCTACTGCTGCTCCCTTAAAAATAGCCATTTTCATTTCCTCCTGCTAGATGAAATAAGGTTTAAAAATGAGGCGTACCTGTGAAGGCCCGCCCCAAAAGAATCGCATGTTCTGTTCTATTCCCCGGATAGCGCCCCATCAAAAACTGATGACAGTCATATCGTTCTTCACGGTATGCCCAAGAAACTACTCACAGGAAACAATCTCTTTCGGCGTCGCCCCCTTTCCCTCTTCTTCGTCTATGCCTGCCATATCCGAAAAGGTACTGATGGAAAACGCAACCTCTATCTTTCTTCCTATTAAATTATATGAATTATGTTCAGATTAGCACAGTGTGTATCGCTTGTCAACGCTTTCCGGACATCTCGCAACATTTGTCCGTATAACGGATACATCTGTCTTTACTTTAATGTATCAATGCAAAATACATCGTCTACACACGGATACAGCTCCTCATACATCCGGATACCGGTCAGCATCAGCTCTGTATCGCCATCTCCGGCTTCAATTAGGGCCTTCAGCTCTTCAATTGTCAGGATTCCCCTGTCGATCAGCCCCAGCACCTCATCCAGGATCAATATGTCACAGCCGTCCGTCGTCAGCACTTTCCTGGCGAAATTCAGGCCGTTGCGGATATTCATGGCCTCTTCCTGCTGCTCCTCCGGCGACAGCGCCTCAAAATTCACATCGGATTTTTCAAAACAGAATACCTTAATCTCAGGCTCCAGACGCTTGATGAAATCAATACGTTCGCCAACCTTTCCCTTCAGGAACTGTATAATAATGACGGATTTTCCTGCGCTGGCCCCGAAGATTCCCTGTCCAAGCGCCGCTGAAGTCTTACCCTTCCCGTTGCCACAAAAGACAGTTACATGTGCTTTCCCCATTTTTTATACGCTACTCCCTTCTAAAGCAATTCCGTATACTACTCCATAATCAGGCTTATCATACAACAAAACAGGAGGAAATGCAAGCGTATCAGTATTCGTATTCCAGCTTGCTCACGGATACCTCGTAGGCAATCCGCCGCTCAGACTCGGTCTCGCTGAGCTTTTTCACGTATTCGCGGCTCTGGATGCGGCCCCAAATCTGGGCGTGGCCTCCCACCTCGAAGCCGGATGCAAAGCGGGCGTTTCTGCCCCAGCAGATGCATGGGATGTAATCTGATTTCCCATAGGGGCGGTTGACTGCGATGAGCAGATCGGCAATCTCACGGCCCAGCGGCGTCTTCCGGTACACCGGCGGCTTGCAGATATAGCCGTCCAGGAAAATCTGGTTTGTCTTGGCATTTTCCACCTCTTCGTCAAGAAATTCCACCTCTCTGGCAAAGACCGAAAGCACCAGCCGGTTCTTTTTCTCTTCGTGCCGGTTATAGGAACGGAACTGTCCGCCGATACGGATATATTCCCCCACGTAATCCCTGGATATGTCAATCAGCCGCTCGGATATCATCACCGGAATCAGATCCGCCGAATCGGACAGGCGGCGAACCAGAATATCCACCATATAAAAGCCCTCCCCGAATACCTCATGGCTGAACGTAAATCCCGATACAATTTCTCCGCTTACCGACACCTGGTTGTTTTCAATTACCTTATCTGACATAGTTTGTGTTCTCCCTTCTTCTCCCTTTGGAAATGACGTTTTCGCGCAGATTTCCGCCGGACTCCTGTATTATTCATAAATATATATGCCCAGATATTTCCATTTAGAACCATTTCTGTAAATTTTTTCTAAGTTGTTTTCGAAAAAGTACGCGCAAGCCTAAGATTTCCCTTGTAATTGGCCGAAAATGTGATAAACTGTAAAGGTTGACGAAGTATTTTTATTTGCATTGAGGAATTGTTTTATGAAAAGAGAAGATATCAGAAATATTGCGATTATTGCCCATGTAGACCATGGTAAGACCACACTGGTAGACGAGCTTCTGAAGCAGAGCGGCGTATTCCGTGCCAACCAGGAGGTGGCGGAGCGTGTCATGGACTCCGGCGATATTGAGCGTGAGCGAGGCATCACCATTCTGTCCAAGAACACGGCAGTTACTTATAAGGATGTAAAAATCAATATCATCGACACCCCGGGCCATGCGGATTTCGGCGGCGAGGTGGAGCGAGTTCTGAAAATGGTAAACGGCGTTGTTCTGGTGGTTGACGCGTTTGAAGGCGCTATGCCCCAGACCAAGTTCGTGCTCCGTAAGGCCCTGGAGCTGGATCTTCCGGTTATCGTCTGTGTCAATAAGATTGACCGACCCGAGGCCCGTCCGACTGAGGTGGTAGACGAGGTTCTGGAGCTGTTCATGGATCTGGACGCTTCCGACGAGCAGCTGGACTGCCCGTTCATTTTCGCTTCTGCGAAAGCAGGCTATGCAATGCGCAGCCTGGACGATGAGCCGAAGGATATGACTCCGCTCTTCGAGACTATCATCGACTACATCCCCGCTCCGGAGGGAGATCCGGAAGCCGGAACCCAGGTACTGATCAGCACCATCGACTACAACGAGTATGTGGGCCGTATCGGTATTGGTAAGGTGGATAACGGAACTATCCGCATCAACCAGGATATGGTCATGGTGAACCACCACGATCCGGACAAGTTCAAGAAGGTAAAAATCAGCAAGCTCTATGAGTTTGACGGTTTGAATAAGGTAGATGTGAATGAAGCCACTATCGGTTCCATCGTAGCTATCTCCGGTATTGCGGACATCCATATCGGCGATACCCTGTGCTCTCCGGAAAACCCGGTAGCCATTCCGTTCCAGAAGATTTCCGAACCGACCATTTCCATGGACTTCCTGGTAAATGACAGCCCCCTGGCCGGTAAAGAGGGTAAATATGTCACCTCCCGTCACCTGCGTGACCGTCTGTTCCGCGAGCTGAACACGGATGTCAGCCTGCGTGTGGAGGAGACTGATTCCACTGAGCGTTTCAAGGTATCCGGACGCGGCGAGCTGCATCTGTCCGTCCTTATCGAGAATATGCGCCGCGAAGGTTATGAGTTCGCAGTCAGCAAGGCAGAAGTTCTGTATCACTACGATGAGCACGGCAAGAAGCTGGAGCCCATGGAACGCGCTTACATCGACGTGGATGACGAGTATGCGGGAAATGTTATCCAGAAGCTGGGCGAGCGGAAAGGCGAGCTTATCAATATGCACAGCAATGGCTCCGGTTCCACCCGTCTGGAGTTCCTGATTCCGGCCAGAGGCCTCATCGGATACAGAGGCGAGTTCATGACCGACACCAAGGGAACCGGCGTGCTGAACACTATTTTTGAGAACTATGGCCCGTACAAGGGAGATATTCAGTACCGGAAGCAGGGATCCATG
>NZ_JBOKYU010000006.1:0-56414 GCF_051972735.1 Laedolimicola sp.
AAATAATGACAAACAAAACATTAGGTATAACAACACAAATTACTACTTTAAAAACGAAATTCAAACCACCTTCTCCTATCATATTGCATATAATCAAAACTAATGCACAAGCACAAGCAGTACACATTGCATGTACCATTTGAATTTGCAGGTCTTCAAACATATCCCTTTTGAAATAATGTTTAAATAAAATATAGGCTCCCCATATAAAATTAATACCAACTAAAGTAATAATTGTAGCAAGAATTACACCATGTAATCCCCACATCTTCACCATAACAAAGTTCAAAACAATGTTTGCAATAGCTTCTACAACTGGACGAACTCTATCTTCCCACCATAAGCCGGCAGCAGTTCGATATACAAAAACGATGTCTCCCATCGTTTGAGCGTAGAAATATACACAAAAGAGAATTGCCATTGTCAAATCTAACACAAGCACTTTGCCAACCCATATTTGCATGAAGGATTGAATTAATCCTAAAATACATGTCGCACATACACCAGCCGCCCACATATATCCAAAAAGGAATTTCCTAAAATCTAAATAATTATTGTCGGCACTTTTTGCAACAATACTATCGCCAATACTAGCCGTAACTGCATTACTAATAACTGCAAGGACACCTAAGACTGAGCTTATAATCATAAAATAATTTTGATATTGAGTAAGAACTACCAAACCTAAAAATGCTGAAATGATAATACTATCGAAAGATGTTCTTGTTGTACTTGAAAGCTTATAAAGCATGATGCCAATAACACGCTTTTTAATCTTACCCTTTAGCTCTTTTCCTACTTCTCCCTTACAAATAATATTCGGAAAAAGCTTTTTAGAAACTTTTTCATAGGCTAAATTCATTGCCAGTGTTGTCAATGGCAACATAACGGCATATAGATAAAAACTTTTGGTCAGGACTAGAACAATTATTTGTGTACTATAAAGCACTAGATTACATACTAAACCAATAATACTTATCTTATCACTTCTTTGGTATGCAGTTAGCAACGATGATTTATAGGCAAATAGGAAATAACTTAAAACTGTATTAGCTAAATAAATGCCATACAATATATAAATATTAATATCAGCCGGTACATCACCACTAATAAAGTTATGTAAAAATGGTATAAGCATGATACCAATTGTTAAAATAATTAATCCGATATATCTATATATTTTCTTATAAAAATTTAACAAAGCGCAAACTGTAATATTGTCATTTTCATGAATTGGCTCATACATACAATACACCATTGCATTACTAAACCCTAATTCTGCTAATGAAAGCATTGTTAGAACAGAAGTAAACAATCCACTCAGACCTGTATACTCAGCCCCTAATTTATAAATGAGAACCGTTCTGACAATAAAGGGCATAATAATAATTGCAATCTTATTTATAACCGCCCATATGATGTTCCTGATAGATTTTTTGGTTCTTGATTCCTGCAAGCATTTCACCTCCGCGAGATAACATCAAGCATCATCTTCTCCATCTTTCTATTTTGATAAGTTCGAGAATACTTAGCTACATCAATATTGGGATCCAATGACGAATACTTATTTTTAATAATATCATTTATCGCTGCATCAACCTCTTCGGCGGTTTCACAAATATAGCCATGTTCAAATTTAGAAACCAGTTTTGCTAATGGAATATCTTTAGGTGCAGCAGCTATGATAGGTTTGTTCCAATAAATATAATCATATATTTTTGTGCCCACATCGTCAGGGCTTGTATCTTCAACTACAAAGAAATCGGATGCTCCAAGAATTGCCATTCCTTCAGCATACTCTTTTAAACCTACTTTTTCAAAAGTATCCGGATCAATATTATATTTTTCTAATGCTGCATCAATATAATCAAAATTACGTCCTATATGACGTAGTTTTATATCAATACCTGATTTTCTCTGTTTATTAATCCCCACAAGCAATGCCTCTGCACGGCTACGACTATAATACATAAATTTTCCAAAGACAGCACCAACGATACCTTTCTGTTTCTCTTTAGGTACAATTTTGCTCAATTTGATATCATCAAATCCATTAGTACATATAATACATTTCTCATCTGGTATTTTATAGGCTTCCTGCATTTTTTCTTTGTCAATAGGGCTTACACAAATTACTCCATCTGCATTAATGACGGCTTTTTTCTCTCTAGAAAACACTTTTTGCTGATACCAATGAAGAATAAACTTTTTCCACCAAATCGAGTTTATTTTATCTCCTTCGTTACCCAACTTTGGTCTATAATTAAGAGCTCCTAAATCCCTAAAATCCAATACATACTTTAATCCATGTTTTAATTTAATATATGGCATTGCTTCTAACGAAAAATAAGGGCCACAAGTGACAAATGCAATGTCAAAATCACTTAAATCTACAGATGAGCAAAGGAATTTCTTCATTTTTTTTCCAAATCTCAAGTCATCAAAAATAGGAATTTTTCCATTTTCAAAATTTATACCAATTATCTTCACACCATCAGGTATTGTTGAACTTAATTCATCTTCTTTATACATAGTTAATAATTTATCTTTTGACCAACATACCACGGTAACTTGATGACCTTGCTGTATTAAATAAGTAGTCAAACTAACCATTCGTACAGATGGCACTTCTGAACTTGGAGCATAAAATGGTGCAATAACTAATACTTTCATTTTAATTTGATCCCTCTTTATTCCATTCTTCTATTAATCTCTTCTTTGCTTCAGGATAATATTCCATGATACTGGTAAATTGTTTCCAAAAAAGTTTTTCCCCATTATCATTAATAGATGATAAGGATTTTTCTTGACTACCGTTGATGTAATATAAGGCAGTACAACTGTGTTTAACTACATTACACCGTTTCCCATTCAATATTGCCATAACCCAAAACCATATGTCATCATTTGTAGGCGTTAATTTCATAAATAAATCTTCCCTACATATATCTTTATATAATGAATTCGGTGGATATAAAGTTCCACTACCACCAGTTAATTTATGTAAAAATGATGGATGGTTATATATCTCATATCCACCAGGAATTGTCTTAAACTCTCCATTCTCCAAATAAAATTTTGTTACACGATGACAGTGTATGTTCAATGGATCTCTTTTATATGCTCTAAATAATCGTTCTATCATTTTCGGATGATAAAATATATCATCATCTGCAGTAATAATATACGAATTGGGATATTCTTTTATTGTCGGGATCAATTTTTTATATGATCTAATATCATTACACCAAGAAATTGTAAGGCCATACCTTTGCAGTTTTAATAAACTATCTGGTAAATCATTTTCTTTATTTGGAAACTGTTCTATCGCAAGCCATAAAATAATCTTATCAGGTTTGAGTGACTGCACCAATAAAGTTTTTACTACCCAATGAACATTTTCTATTCGAGCAGGGAAAGTAGTCAATGAAACAATTATAGGAATCTTTCTTTCTGGTGTATTAATTCCCACATATTCTTTTTTTTTCGCTAAACGTTCCCATCTATTACGACAATACGGCTCTACTAATGGACTTATTATTCTATCTTTTAACAACTTTAATGTTCTCGTAGCACCTACTTTTTTTATCTTTTCAATTTTATTCATCTTCTTATACCACTTAAATTGATCATTTCTCCTAACATGGCGTTATATTCTTTTGGAAACCATTTACAATACCCTCCAGCTGATGCTAATGTCACCTCACCAAATTTAATATTTCCATTATTCAAGATATAAAAATCAACTCGTACAATCTCGAAATCTTTAGCTATTTTCTCTGAAATTTCAATTAATTCTTTCAAGCAATTTGGTTTTTCAACATGTTCTTCCATTTGAGGATAGCTATATGTAAATGGCTGTTTTTCCCACTCTGTGTTATAGAATGCCATTTTTAATCCATTTTTTCTATCACATAAATACATAATGTATTTTGCTTTACCATTAAAACAGAAGACCTTATAATCATATAAATCTCCGACCTCGTTTTCCAAATATTGTTCAGCAATTATTCGAGGTTTTATTTTCTCATAATGCTGCTCTCCTGTATAATATGCATAGTTAGTTTTATACCATTTCTTAAATTTCGTCCTTGCATTATGTACATCAAATTTCGATTTATCATTAACAACAATATTACATCCACATCCGTGAGTGGCTTTTAATACAAATTTTTCAGGAAGTTGATCAAAATTAATTTGTTCAAAATCATCCCACACGCCTAATAATGGAATTAAATACTCTTCTCCAATTGTATTTTTAATCCATTCCCGAACTTCATACTTATCAGCCAATTTTGTTTTTATAGGTCTCTGATCGTTTAGCTTAAGCCATTGTATCTTTTCATTAAAAGTTCTAGGATTTTTTAAATCTATGTTTTCTCCTAATTCAATTTTCATTGTTAATCTAATCAAATTAGGCCATGTAGATTTAGGAAAATTTTTAAACATAAAATATTTGAGCGGCACGTATATCTTACCCAATATTCTTCTAACACTCATTAAATCATTTCCTTTCTTTTGTACTTATCATATAGCAATTATCCCACAAAAAATTTATGAACATTCTTGATATTTAATACAATCTTTTCTTTTCCATACAAATCCTATTAATGCAAAGAAACACGCATTCTCTATATATGACGAAGAATATAGTAAAGGAAAAAAACCTATACCAACTAATAGAATTGCTATTTTTTGCGCATACAAATTTTTTTCCCTAATTAAATATCTAACTAAAAATATCACTAAAACAATTCCTAAAACAATTCCTAAAATCATGCCAAACTGTATCATAAATTCCAAAAAAATATTATGTGGGAAATTACTCACCATTGTTTGATCACGAACTAATGTATTTTTAGTTATCAAAACCCTATCATTACCAACTCCACATCCAATTAACATATGTTCTTTTGCATATTGAAAACAGTAATTATAAATTGAATCTCGAAACCTATCTGTAGTAAGTCCTGTTTTCGATATTTCTAACAGCATATCTATTCGCACATTATATAAAGCCAATTTATCAGCAATAAATATCGCAATTGTAACCACATGATTTACACAATACGCGATAGTCCCCAAAAAAGCAACAAACAGAGCAAATGCCCATCTCTTTAATCGTTTAATAAAAAAACACATTGCTACTATCATCGTCAACGCAACTGCTGCTAATGCGCCTGCTGTATCCGCTTGAACTACTAAGATACAAGCTAGAATCAGTCCGATAATATTTTTAATTCTATTTTTAATACCCTGAAATATTTCGATTGAATAAATTATAGCAGGGAATAACGCTGCATATCCTAATGTATGACTTGTTTCACTAAACAAATCAAGAACAAAACTATCAAGCATGGAAATGCCCAATATTATCCAAGAAAATTTATACAATGTTTCCCAGGCCAACTCATAGTTAGTAATTGAAAGACATATCATAAAAGCAATAATACAATAAGGGAACTGCTCTCCTAAAATTTTTTGAGTAATCGCACCATTTGAACAGGTAAACACTGGAAGAAACACCATCATCATTAAAAACAAAAGATGTTTAATTCTCAATGCTTTTCCTATATTTCCCAAAGTGTGAATAGCCACAAATATATAGCATCCAAACATTAGAACTGTATCTATATAATATGTATTTCCAATCACTAATCTCATAAGATTATTGAAAGTGAGCATAATCATATTAAAACCAAACACTAAACATAGCATATAAGCTTGGTACTGTTCAATTGTCGGTTTTTTGATATAGATGTGCATATCCTTTTACCTCTAATTTTCATAAAATATATAATAATTAAGCTTTAACTTTACTTCTTTTCCTATTTACGATTTTTTTGAGTTGATATAAAAATGCAGTTGGACATAACAGCAACTGAATTATATTCTTTGTTGCATCTACATATGAATGATTTTTAAGTTGAATATAACCAATTTCTGCCCGATGTAACGAAAAAACCACTCTTTTTTCTTGGGCCGTTAAAGTATTTAAAATGGGCTGAACCGATTCAAAAAACGCCTTCTTAGCATCAATAATTTTTTCAACATTTGGTCTGTTTTGCGCATCGCTTACATCACGGCAATGTAAAAGAGCATTCACTTGTTTCAATTTGAAATTATACGTAAAATTTACTAAGAGTTGCAGATCTTGATGCCGCAATAAAATAGGATCAAAATACCCCACATTATCCAAAGCAGTATGACGTAATAATAATGTTCCTGTTTCGTAATCTGCCATTAACATTAATACTTCTTTATACACATATCCTTCTTTATACATTGGCTGAATCATTATCAACTTGTCATTATTATATCTTTTAATTCTACAAGAAATTCCTCCCCACTCTGGTGGCAAGTTTTTAAGTTCTTCTATTTGCATCTGTAACTTATCAACTTCCCACCAATCATCATCATCTAAGAAGGCAATATACTCTCCCCTTGCAGCATTTATTCCAACATTTCTTGCCACTGCGCCATTAATATGTCTTTCTTGTAAAATCAAATAAAATCTAGGATCATTCTGATATTTTGCAACACGCTTTTTCAATAATGCTGTATAATCATCATTTGGCTCATTGTCATTAACTAACAAAAGTTCTAAATTTTGATATGACTGATTTAGAACACTGTCAATCGCCCTAATAAGCTTTTCTGATCTTTTGTAAGTTGGCATAATCACACTAACAAGGCCTTCAATATATTTTTCCACGCTATATCTCCTCAAAGCATATTAGTCTTCAATTACAAGAACACTTTGAATGTGATCCTGTAACTCATTATAAAAATTTTATTCGAATCTATTCCTTATTTTACAAACTACCTTCTCCAAACATCCCTGTTAGTTCTGTTGAGGCAAAATCACCCAAGGGTAATTTTACTGGCATTCTAGTCAGTTGACTCTTATAAATAGCTAATACTATTTCAAGTGCATTCCTACCTGCATAGCCATCAACGTATGGTTTTCTATTGCTTTTTATAGAATCAATTACATCTGCATAGAGACTAGTATGTCCATTGCCATATACATTAGAAGTTGCTTCCTGAAAACCTGCTTTTCCCCTATCATTTTCATCTGAATTAGCAAAATTCCAGACATCAATATTGTTACAAGAAGTACCGCCCAATTTAATTGTACCCGTCTCTCCAAATAGATACAATGTCTCTTCCAAGTTCTTGGGATATACATTAACAGTACCTTCAATTGTTCCGATGGCTCCATTTTTAAATTTAAGAACAGCCATACCGATATCCTCACATTCCAAATAACTATGGAACTGTTGCCTTGTAACTCCATACACTTCTTCAACTTCGTCTCCCATCATCCAACGCAAGAGATCTATTCCATGTATACACTGGTTCATAAGGGAGCCTCCATCAGAAGCCCATTTACCTCTCCAAGGTGCTTGCTCATAATATTCTTTATTTCTATTCCATCGAACATTAATTGAACCATGTGAAAGTTTTCCAAATCTTCCTTTTTCAACCGCACTTCTCATCTCTTGAACTGCTACGTTAAATCGATTCTGATGACATACTGCTAGTTTCACGTTTTTTTCTTCACTAGTTTTTATCATTTTTGTAGCATCTTGCATTGACATAGCCATTGGTTTTTCTACGATTACATTAATACCATGATTCATACAATACAATGCAATTTCGGCATGTACGCCACTGTCAGTAGCAATTGCAATTACCTCAATCTCGGGATGTTCCTCCAACATTTTTTTATAATCATTATACCTTTGCACATCTGTATCATATTCAGTTTTAGCCAATAGAATATTAATATGCTCAAAGTTAAGATCACATAATGCAACAAGTTCCAATCCATTATTTCTAAAAGCCTTAATATGATTAACTGCAATTCTTCCGCAGCCAATAAGTGCATATTTCATTTTTTAATCCTCCAATGCTTTTTTTACCTGCTCTATAATAAACGTTCTTTCTTCATCATACATTTCTGGAAATACTGGAATAGCAAAAGTAGTTTTACTAAGTTCCTCTGTTACAGGAAGATCTCCCACCTTATATCCAAGCGATGCAAAAGCTCCTTGAAGGTGAAGTGGAACAGGATAATATGTTCCACACGAAACACCATTTTCCTGTAATCTTTTCATAATAAGCTGTGCATTATTATGCTTAAGCGCATAGATATAATAAGAATGATATGTATTGTTTCCAGCAACAGGGGTTATGTATTCTGTATCTTTGAATGCCTCATCAAATAATTCTGCATTTCTTCTTCTCCCGTCAACAAATTCTTCCAGATGAACTAACTTTTTTCTCAAAATTGCTGCTTGAATTGCATCAAGTCTTGAATTATAACCAATCAAATAATTATAATATTTACTTTCTCCAACGGGCATATTTTCTGGAAACTTTTTGCCCTGTATACTATACTCTCTTTTTAATGTCCACAATCCATCTTTACCAGAACCATGGACTTTAAGTGATCTACACGCTCTAGCAATTTCCTCATTATCTGTGATAACCATTCCGCCATCACCATCACATCCAAGATTCTTTGTCGGGAAAAATGAAAAACAAGAAGCATCTCCTAGAATATTTTTTCTTTCCCCCTTATATCTAGTCCCTGCCGCCTGAGCACAATCCGTAATCAAATAGAGATTGTGTTTCTTACAGATATCTTTTATTGCATCCATGTCACAGGAATTTCCATAGAAATGAACCGGAAGTACTGCCTTTGTTTTTGAAGTTATTGCTGTCTCAATCAGCTTAGGATTCATACAATATGTATCTGTGCAAACGTCAATAAAAACTGGAGTTGCGCCAACTGCAGCAATACTTTCAGCTGTCGCAAAAAATGTCCAAGAAACAGTTATTACTTCATCTCCATGGCCTATGCCAAGAGCTCTTAATGCCAAAACTATTGCGTCTGTACCGTTTCCACACGAAATACCATATTTAGCTCCCTGATACCTTGCAAATTCTTCTTCAAAAGAAGATACTTCTGTACCACCTATATATCCACCACTTCTTAGCACCTTAATCGCTGCATCTTCATACTCCGCAGAATATGTTTCGTGCTGACGCTGTACATTCATAAGCTGAATTTTCATAATATAACCCTCCTATTAATCTCTTTTAAAAATATCTCTGGTATATACTTTTTCTACTACATCATCAAGGCAACTATCATACCTGTTCGCAATAATTGTCATAGATTCTACTTTAAATTTTTCTAAATCATTTACAATTTTACTTCCAAAAAATGTAGTACCATCTTCAAGTGTAGGCTCGTAAATAATGACGCTAGCGCCCTTCGCTTTAATCCGTTTCATTACACCCTGAATGGAAGACTGTCTAAAATTGTCAGAATTAGATTTCATTGTCAGCCGGTATACACCTATAGTTAATTCTCTTTCTTTCGTTAAATCATACTCGTAACTATCATCATATCCATAATATCCCGCCTTTGTAAGAACCTGATTTGCAATAAATTCTTTCCTAGTTCTATTACTTTCTACAATTGCCTGAATTAAATTTTCAGGGACATCCTGAAAATTAGCCAATAACTGTTTTGTATCTTTTGGTAAACAATAACCTCCATATCCAAATGAAGGATTATTATAATGGGAACCAATTCTAGGATCAAGACATACACCTGTAATTATATCCTGTGTATTTAATCCTTTTTTTTCTGCATAAGTATCAAGCTCATTAAAATAAGCTACACGAAGTGCAAGATATGTATTAGCAAATAACTTCACAGCTTCTGCCTCAGTAAATCCCATAAAAAGAGTTTCAATATTTTCTTTAAGAGCCCCTTCTTGAAGTAATGCCGCAAACTCATGTGCTTTTTCTACAGTTTCTTCATCACAAGATACAATGATTCTTGACGGATATAGATTGTCGTAAAGAGCCTTTGATTCTCGCAAAAATTCAGGACTAAAAATAATATTTTTTGTCTGATATTTTTCTCTCACATTTTTAGTATATCCAACTGGAATTGTAGATTTAATAATCATTGTTGCATCAGGATTTACTTTTAATACAAGTTCAATTACTGTCTCTACTGCAGAGCAATCGAAAAAATTCTTCTTACTGTCATAATTTGTAGGTGCTGCAATAACTATGAAGTCAGCATTTTTGTATGCTTCTTCGCCGTCAAGTGTTGCTGTAAGATCAAGCTTTTTTTCTGCGAGATATTTTTCGATATACTCATCTTGGATGGGAGACCTCTTATTATTAATAAGTTCTATCTTCTCCGGAATGATATCAACAGCTGTTACGTGATTATGCTGTGCAAGAAGTGTAGCAATAGAAAGTCCTACATATCCAGTTCCAGCAACTGCAATTCTTTTATTCATACGAATCTCCTATTCTATAATAATTAATTAATCACTAAATACTCATTTATTTTCTTAACAATTTTGAATACAAGTATTTCTTTAACCAAGAAGGTGTTTTTACGAATATATTAATGCTGAACATGTTGAGTATTGCTTCTTTTTTATTAATCATGCCAATCTCAAGCATGTAATCTTGTAATACTCTCCATCCAATTATTCTTTCTTTTGAGCCACGTTTTGAATCAAATCCATTGCCGACTCGAACATATACCAGTGATTCGTGAATATTTGCTAACTTGCACCCCGCTCCAATCATATGTAACCATAAATAATAATCTTCAAGAAGAAGTAATGTTTGGTAGCCACCGCACTTAAAAAGTGCATCTTTTTTCAAACAAACAGATACATGATTCATCGGATTACGCTTCTTGCCCATATTTACAATGTCTTTATGTTTTTCGGGGCACGAGCGAACCCTTTTATCTGGTTCATTTGGCGACTCATTAAATTCTGCTATATCAGTACCTAGTACATCTATATCCGGATGATTCTCCACGTATAGTATCTGATGTTCGAAACGATACGGATCGCTAATATCATCCGAATCCATGCGGAAAATATAATCACCAGTACAATGTTCCGAACCAATTTTAAGGGCTTCACCTAATCCACGATTCACTTCCTGCGGATAATACTTTACAACAGACTCTTTATCCTTTTTAAATGAATTTAGAACATCGTATAAACTCTCATTCAAAGGTCCATCAAAAACAATGACAATTTCATCCGGTTTCACTGTTTGTTTTTCATAGATACTCTCCAAAGCAAGCTTTAAAAATCCTGGATCGTCATTTTTATATACAGACATAAGTACAGAATAAGTATACTTTCGGCTATCGATTGTCATCAGATTTTTCTTTCCTTTCTATTTTTTTCATCTCACCTGTTCCACCTTCAACTACACTTTCATCTTTGCCAAACACATGCAGACTTCCCAAAAACACTTTTACATCCATCAAAAAACCGATATTTTTACAATACTCCCCATCCAATTTTGCTTTATCAGGAATTTCCAATTCATCACGTCCATTGATTTGTGCCCAACCAGTAAGTCCTGGTTTAAAATCATTTGCGCCATATTTATCTCTTTCTGCCGTTAAAAGATCCTGATTCCAAAGTCCCGGACGCGGGCCTATGACTGACATATTGCCAATAAAAATATCCCAAATCTGTGGCAATTCATCTAAGCTATGCACGCGCAGGAACTTTCCTACCTTTGTTATATACTGCTCTGGGTTCTCTAGCATATGTGTAGGTCTATCATGCGGAGTGCACATCTTCATACTTCTAAATTTGTGAAGCTTAAAATATTTTTTATTCTGTCCCATTCTCTTCTGGGTAAATAAAACAGGGCCCGGATCGTCGATTTTTATAGCCACACAAATTCCTAGTAATATTGGTGATAAAACTACTAATCCGCCAAAGGACAAAATAATATCCATTGTCCGTTTTACATACTTTTCATATACGCCAGCTATATAATCTGATTCTCCAATAGACTCCAAATGCCCCCGAACCCCATCTGCATTCTCTGTCTCATTTTCATTTTCTATAAAAACTACTTTTTTACCTTCTAACGGATTTTTTTGAGCAGGATCATTTTCAAAGCAACTGTCCTTCTTTTTTTTCTTACCAATTACTACAAGAATAATGAAAGCCATTCCCAGAACGGCTATTATAGCTTCTATAATTATCTTCAAATTAATCTTGCCCCTTTACTTTTTCTTTCAACTCAATTATTTGTCCGTCCGGGTCTTTAATAAATGCATATTTTCCACCGAACCAATCTGTTCCATCACGCTCGATTTCTAGATTCAAATCATCAATCGAATCTACTTCAAAAGCAATATGTCTCAAACCTTTAGTTTCAATCTCACTATTTCGTTCTGGATGGTTGGGATCAATAAATATTTCCAAGATAATACTGTTACACTTCATAAACACAACCACATCATAATTACGTTCAAATCGTTGTGCTTCTTTAAAGCCAAATCTCTCATAAAATCGAAGATTTTCCTCCGATGATATAATTAGTGCAATATGATCCAAACCAACCATAATACGCTGCTCCTCCTATGCCGGATGATAAGTAGTCACAACCCTCTGAACTCTCTCCCGCATATCCTCTTTATTTTTATAAGCCGCCTCCAGAAGCTCGTCCAGTTCTTTCAGGAACTCATCAATATCAAACGGAATCGGGCAGCCGATATGAATCAAATCATTCTGGGTCTTTTTCAGTCCCTCTTCTGCCATCAGGCGCTCCTCATAGAGTTTCTCACCCGGGCGAAGACCTGTGTAACTGATCTTGATATCCACATCCGGTTTGAAGCCGGACAGACGAATCAAGTTACGGGCCAGTGTGTCGATCTTGACAGGCTCGCCCATATCCAATACAAAAATTTCTCCGCCCCTGGCATAGGTTCCTGCCTGTAAAACCAGACTCACAGCCTCCGGAATCGTCATGAAGTAACGGATAATATCCGGATGGGTGACGGTCACGGGACCGCCTGCTTCGATCTGCTTCTTAAACAGCGGAATAACAGAGCCATTGCTTCCCAGGACATTGCCGAAACGGACGGCTACGAATTCAGTCTGGGTAGTCTTCAGGGCTTCTGTTACCTCCGGCGCTGTGATAACCTCGCCCATACCATGAGTGAAAAGCTGCGGAATCTCATCCGCTTTGCCCTCCTTAATCTTATGGTCAAAGGCCTGTATAATCATCTCGCAGAGACGCTTGGACGCACCCATGATATTAGTCGGATTTACAGCCTTGTCGGTACTGATTAGAACGAATCGCTTACAACCATGTGTCATGGCCGCATATGCGGTCTTGTAGGTACCCATGGCGTTATTCTTAATGGCCTCACAGGGACTGTCTTCCATCAGGGGCACATGCTTATGTGCCGCCGCATGGTAAACGATCTCCGGGTGGTACTGCTCAAATACCTGAAAGATCTTCCGGCTGTCCCGGACGGAACCAATGATGGTGTCCAGGTTCAGCTCCGGATATTTCTTCCGCAGCTCCTGCTGTATGTCATATGCATTATTTTCATAGATATCGAAAAGTATCAGATGCTTCGGATGATGCGACGCAATCTGCCGTGCCAGTTCGGAGCCAATGGAACCGACACCGGTCACCATGATAACCTTGCCGGTAATATACTTAAACACACCTTCCATATCGGTTTTAATCGGATCCCGGCCCAGCAGATCTTCGATCTGCACCGGCTTCATCTTGCTGACAGTCACCTCTCCGGTATACAGCTGATACATACCCGGCAGGTTCATCAACTCACAGGATGTCTCATTGCAGATGCGTAAAATATCGCGTTTATCCTCGGGCTTCGCGCTTGGAATTGCCACGTAGATCTTCTCAATGCCAAACTTTTCTACAGCCTCCATGATATGCTCTCTGCCACCGAAGACCGGCACATTATCAATATATCTTCCCCACTTATTTTCATTATCATCAATGAAGCAGTAGACCTTTTCGCTCGTCTCTTTCACATGCTTGATATCACGAAAAATCATCTGCCCTGCGCTTCCGGCTCCGATGAGCATGACGCGCTTCTCATACCCTGCATTTTTGGCCTTTCTGCCTCGCAGAAGCAGTACAAAGCGGTAAGCGAACCGGATTCCCAGTGTCAGGCCAAACTGCAGAAATACTCCAAATATAAAGTAGGAGATCGGCATACGCTTAACAAAAAGAAGCATAGCAGCCATATTTACAATGCCTGTGATAGCTGTAGCAAAAATGATCCGGATCAGCTCTGTGTAGCTGGCAAACCGCCAGATGCTCTTATACAAACGCAGTACCCAGAATACAAATACACAGAAAATCGCATAGATCAGAATCGTCTGATAGAACGGCTTCAGATATTCTCCGGGAATGCTCGCATATCTACAGTCAAACCGAATCCACAATGCTGCAAAATAAGATACGGTCACTGCAAGAAAATCATATATCATCAACAGCACCGTCACAATTTGCCAGTGCTCAATTTTTCGCTGTCTCTTTGCTTTTTCACTCATAACTTATCTCCCTGTACTGCCCTCATTTTTATCCGTAACTGGTGTTTTTTTGCAAAAATTTAGCCCGTGAATGTCTCTCCCTTACATCCACAGGCCTTTTCTCAAACCTTATTATCATGATTTTTCCTATCTGCTCCTCTATATAAGTACTCCTAAAAACCATCATAATGAGATTTGACTGAACCTGCAAAGGTTTTTTCATAGGAAAGGTTTCCCGGAATATTCATCTCATGTTCAGGTCCAGGACAGGGGAGCTTCTCAAAAGCTCAAAGCTCCTCTGTTCCATCCCCTCATCTGGCTTAGATTAAGCCTCTTTCTTCTTCAGTGCTACAGAAGCTGCGCCGAGAACAACTGCTGCGCCGATCCACATCATCCAGTCAGATGCTGCTCCGGTCTTCGGAGAAGCTGCTGCGGATGAGGAAGAACTGCTGCTGGAGCTGCTGGAAGAGCTGCTTCCGCCGTTGCTGCTGCCTGTGTCAGCGACAACTACAACCGGAGACAGGCTTGCGAACTTGGCAGTTACAGTCTTGGCCGCTGCATCGAAGCTGGACTCTACTACTTCCCATGCAGTTCCGTTGAAGTGAAGAACGGTTACGTTCTTTACGGAGCTGGTCAGGTTCTGAACGTTGAAGGTTACAACGTACTTGCCGTTCGCGTCCTTCTGAGCGCCGTCAGCCTTTACATCCATAACCGGAGTAAGAGCAGTCTTGCCCTCTACAGCCTTCTTTACCTCTTCCGGAGAATTCTTAACCATTTCGGTCAGGTTCTTCTCCTCGCCGTTCTTCGCATCGATCGCTACTGTGTAGCCAGAGCTTACAGTTACGCCTGTAACTGCGCTGCCTGCTGCGCATACGGTCAGAGTCTGGGCTGCCAGAAGTCCAACAATCATCAGTGTTGCAAGAATCTTCTTTCTCATGTTTCTTACCTCCATATCCTTTCTTAAGATTCTATAGATACCAGTACAGCTTGTACCAGGTATCGTCGGTCTGCCTGGCCCTTGTAGCAGGTGGAGAGGGTGATAATCTTATCCTCCTCGGTCACCGGGATGTCGGTGTCTACAAAGGCGTTCATGTCGCGGATGTTCCGGACACTGTCGAGATACGCCCGGAATACGTCCGGGTCCTTGAAATCAAAGCTCAGCATCAGATGCCGGCTGTCGTAGAGATATGCCGCGAAAATGGTGTAATGCAGGATTTTATCCGGCATGTAGATGGTGATATCTCTGTTGTTATCGAAAAACTCCCGGTCACTGTAGTTGTGAAGGGTACGGAACATGCTTCCGTTCTTCATGTTGTGGCCGTAGATGATGGTATTCGGATCGGTAAAGTCCTTGCTGTTATAGTCCTCGGTGAAGATGGCCCCGGCGATGCTCCCGGCTCCGTCTACGCTGTGGTTCAGGTAATAGCCGTTATCGCCCTCCCGCTGCAGGATGGGGTAATCCACGTTGGTGCCCGGGATGGTGATCCAGGCGTAGATATCCGGATTTTCCGCCTGCAGGGCTTCGAAATCCACCGGGATATCCAGCGGTTCTTTCTCTTCCTCCGGCTCCGCTTCCACGGTTTCCGGTTCTTCTGTCTTTGCCTCTTCCCGAAGCTCCTCGTACTCTTCTCCGGCCTTCTGCTCTCTTACCAGCTTGACGCCGCCCACGACCAGGCATAGGATGGCTGCCGCGCCGAGAAGGTACGCAATTGTTTTCTTCTTCATAGCGTTCTATTCCGCCTTTTTATAAAATGTCTCCAGAATCTTCTGATACAGGGCGCCGTTGTCCACATGGTATTCGTCGTACTGTTCGCCCTCCACGCCCTCGCCCGGAATCGTCCAGCGCTCCACGGTCTCGCCTGTGGAAAGTGCTTCCATGAGCTTCACAAACCAGTCATTGCTGATGCTGGTGACCAGATAGGGCATCAGGTCTTCGTAGAGCTTTGTGACCTTGGACGGGTCTGCCGCGGCTGCATTGCCGAAGGCGTCCAGGAAGGCCTGCTGGCGCTCCATGCGGGTAATGGCCGACTGGCTGACGCCGGTGTCCCGGCTCCGCAGGAAGATCTCCGCGTTCTCCGGGGTGATGGTCGCCTCCGCGCCCTCCCGGAATTCCGGATAGCGCTCCGCCAGACTGTCATTGGGAACGGTGACGGTCACATCGCCGAAGCTTCGAAGAAGCTCGGGGATTCCGTCCAGGCTCATGGCGCAGACGCCCTGGATGGGCATGCCGTAGAGCAGGCTCGACACCGCATTTTTCGAGAGCTCCAGGCTCTTGAAGCCGCCGTCGCCATAGCCGTAGGCCAGGCTGATATGGTTCTCGGTGAGTCCTAAGGAGCCGCCGTTCTGGTCAAATACTTCGATGGGCGTCATGGTGTCTCGGGGGATAGATATCAGGGTGACCTGATTATCTACCCGGTCCCAGCTTATGAGATACAGGGCGTCTGACTGCCCTGCGTCTGCGCTGCCTGTCTCGGTCTCTGCCTTTTCCCGGGTATCGACGCCCAGGAACAGAAAATTACTCAGATGATCGTTGTATTTGTATGTGGTTCCCTGCCAGGTGACGGTCCGGTAATCTCCGGTATCGTCCGTCTCTTCCAGGACGTCCTCCACTTCCGCTTCCGCCGGTTCGGCTTTTGGCTTGCCGCAGCCGCTCAGGAGCGCCGCTGACAATGCCAGGAGTCCTGCCATTTTCCACAGCTTTTTACTTCGTATTTCCATAGCCATTATAATATCCGTAGTGTCCGTAATATTTACTGTAATAGGTATCCTGCTGCATATCCACCTTGTTGAGCACAGCTCCCAGAATCTTACAGCCGGTCTGCTCAATCTGCTTCTTCACACGCTGCAGCGCCTTGTAGCTGACCTTCTTGCTCTCTACAACGAGAATCACGCCGTCGCACCACTTCGCCGCAATCAGGGCGTCGCTGACGCTTAAGACCGGCGGCGCGTCCAGGATGATAAAGTCATACCGGGAGCGCAGGCTCTGGATCAGATTGCCCATGGCTTCATCTTCCAGAAGCTCCGAGGGGTTCGGGACGCTCCGTCCCGCAAAGATGATGTCCAGGTTCGGGAAATTGCTCTCATAGCACAGGTACTCCGGGTCCGCTTGTCCGCACAGGTAGTGGGACAGTCCGGTGATGCCCTTCTGCTTCACCTGATAGCGGCTTACCAGCATGGATTTCCGGATATCCGCATCCAGGAATAAAACGCGTTTTCCCATATTTCCAATCTCACGGGCCAGCTGGAAGGCGATGTCGCTCTTTCCCTCGTTGGGGTAGCAGCTGGTGGCGAGAATGACCTGTATCCCTCTTCCGGCAAACTGCAGGTTGGTACGCAGGGTTTTTATGGCCTCTTCATAAAGGCTGTCCGCTTTTTTCGGATCTATCATGACCACTTTTCTATCTGATGCCATCTGTCTCTCCTCCTGCTACCGCTTTTTGGCCGGTTTGCTTTTCTTCGTTTTCTTTTTCTTG
Source organism: Laedolimicola sp. (assembly GCF_051972735.1). Classification (NCBI taxonomy): domain Bacteria; kingdom Bacillati; phylum Bacillota; class Clostridia; order Lachnospirales; family Lachnospiraceae; genus Laedolimicola; species Laedolimicola sp. The sequence continues at coordinate 17,864 of NZ_JBOKYU010000006.1, forward strand.
CCTGTGATGTAGTCCTTACGATCGGGCACGCTGGCCAGGGTCGGGATACCCAGGTATTTCTCGATATCCTCCTCGGACTTCACAGTGTCATCCATGACGGTGTACAGGGTTACGACGCCGCAGCTTATGACGATGCCTAAAAGAATGCCCAGGGCTGTATTTTTCATGGTGCTGGGGCTGGACTTATGATCCGGCACTTCGCCCTCGTCGATGATCTTCGGGGGAACGCCCTCCATCTTGTCTCCGATGAATTCCGAGGTCACAGCTGCGATATCATCCACGATCTCCTTGGCCATCTTCGGGCTCGGATACGTCACGGTAATCTCCATGATCCGGCTGTCGGACGGATTGCTGATCTGTACATTTTCTTTCAGATCTTCATACTCCATATCCAGGTTCAGGTCGTCGATGACCCGCTCCAGTACCTGACGGCTGACGGTCAGGATCTCATAGTCGTTGGTCAGCTGGGTGCCCATCTGCAGATCCGCCAGCGAGGAGAGGGTGGTCTCCTTGGTCAGGACCAGCATGGTGGTGGTGGACTCGTACATGGGCGTCATCAGAAGCTTCGTGCCCGCAAATGCCAGGGTTCCGCCTACAATCGCTGCCAGTATAATCCACAGGATCTGCTTTTTCAGTGCGTAGAAAAGCTCCAGCAGATCGATTTCTATCACTTCATTCTGTCTTTTTTCCATCTCTTATGTATCCCCTCTATAGATTCTGATTGGTCAGCACCTGTCCGGCGTGATCCCGGCATATCCGCGAAAGCTCTTCCCCACTAAGATGTGTCTCCAGCCATTTCATGGCCTCGGCCACCCGGGGCGGTCTCCTGTGAACGCTATGCATGTCGGTTCCCAGAAAATGGATATTGCCCTCTTTCAGCTGCTTTCTGCACCAGCGCTGATCCTTATCGAAAAGGCTCGTGCCGATGCTGCCATAATTCATCTGGATGCAGGCGCCTGCTTCTGTCAGCTCCTCCAGGCCTTCTGTCCGCAGCGCTCCGTAGCGCTCTGCATGGGCCAGTATGGGAAGGTAGCCCTCCAGGCGCAGAGTCCGCAGGCTCTGGAACAGAGCTCCGTAGGACACGGAGGGCAGATATTCCACCAGCACGTAGGAGCTGTCTGCCAGGGTGAGAAGCTCTCCCCTGTCCAGTTTTTCCGGAACGCTCTCTTCCCAGCAGATCTCCTGGCCGGGATAAATCCGGATCTCCGATGCGATGGTTTCCCGTGCTTCTTTTTCCAGTTTTTCGCATTTCTCCCGAATGCGTTCCGGGCAGTCGTTACGGAACTGTCTGGAATAATGGGGCGTGGCTATAAAGGCTTCGACGCCCTGCTCCCAGGCCATCCGCACCAGGGCCAGGCTCTCTTCTTCATCCTTCGCGCCGTCGTCCATTCCCGGCAAAATGTGACAATGTATATCTGTAATTTCCATTCTCTGTAACCTTATAAATTACCGTTTTCTGCTATGTCTATGTAAAATACCCCCCCCCGAAAATTTTTGATTTCCGGAGGGGTATTCCTATTTTCAGCTTATGTCTTATCCTTGGTAATGCTACCACATTTCGACAAGAATGTCCATACATCGATATTCTTTTCCGGCTTTTCAGAACTTTGCACAAGTTTTCTCTGGAAAATAGTTACATGCATTAAATTTTGCCCATATTTCATGTACGTCTGCTCTTTTTGTTATTTTGTAAGAAAGCTATTGCATAAAAAAATCTGCCGGAAATTTCTTTCCGGCAGATCCTGCACTTCTTATTATATTATAATGCTTACGCGTTCTCCGGCAGATCCTTGATGGAGAAGCTGAAGCGTCCCATCTTGTCCTTGCCCAGGCATACCACCTTCACGATGTCGCCCAGTGTCAGGACGTCCTCCACACGGTTGATACGCTGTTTTGCGATCTTGGAGATGTGTACCATGCCCTCTTTGCCCGGAGCAAACTCCAGGAATGCGCCAAACTCCTTGATGCTGACTACCTTACCGGTGAGGATCATGCCCTCTTCAAAATCGGTTACGATGGTCTTGATCAGTTCGATGGCCTTGTCCATGGCAGCCTTATCTGTACCGCATACGGATACAGCGCCGTCGTCGTCAATGTCGATCTTCACGCCGGTCTGCTCGATGATGGCGTTGATGGTCTTACCTCTCTGGCCAACCACATCGCCGATCTTCTGCGGGTCGATCTGGATCTGTACAATCTTCGGTGCAAACTCGCCTACCTCTTTACGCGGCTCGCTGATGCAGGGCTTCATGCAGTTGTCCATGATGTAGAGACGTGCCTCGCGGCAGCGGGCGATTGCGCCCTCTACGATGGGACGGGTCAGGCCGTGGATCTTAATATCCATCTGGATGGCAGTGATACCCTCGGTGGTACCGGTTACCTTGAAGTCCATGTCGCCGAAGAAGTCCTCGAGACCCTGGATATCGGTCAGCAGTACGAAATCGTCGTCGGTCTCGCCTGTTACCAGACCGCAGGAGATTCCTGCTACCATCTTCTTAATCGGTACGCCTGCTGCCATCAGGGACATACAGGACGCGCAGGTGGAAGCCATAGAGGTGGAACCGTTGGACTCGAAGGTCTCGGATACGGTACGGATCGCGTAGGGGAACTCCTCCTCGGACGGCAGTACCGGCAGCAGCGCACGCTCAGCCAGCGCTCCGTGTCCAATCTCACGACGTCCCGGTCCGCGGCTGGGCTTTGTCTCGCCTACGGAGTAGCTCGGGAAGTTATAGTGATGCATATAACGCTTGCTTGTCTCATTTTCATCCAGACCGTCCAGGCGCTGTGCCTCAGACAGCGGAGCCAAGGTACAGATGTTGCAGATCTGGGTCTGTCCTCTGGTGAACATGGCGGAACCGTGTACACGCGGAATAATATCTACCTCTGCAGCCAGCGGACGAATCTGGGTAATGGCACGTCCGTCCGGACGCTTGTGATCCTTCAGAATCATCTTACGTACGGTCTTCTTCTGATACTGATATACAGCCTCGCCCAGAACCTCGAGCCACTCATCCTTTTCTGCAAATGCCTCTTCCAGGCGCTCGGTAATTTTACGTATGTTCTCCTCACGCTTCTGCTTCTCATCGGTGAAGACTGCCTCTTCCATCTCTGCGGGCGGTACAATCTCTCTGATAGCCGCGAACAGCTCTTCCGGTACTGCGCAGCTGGTGTAGCTGTGCTTTTCCTTGCCGCACTCTGCTACGATCTGGTCGATGAACGCGATAACCTGCTGGTTTACCTCGTGAGCCTTATAAATAGCCTCGATCATCTTTGCCTCGGGAATCTCGTTAGCTCCTGCCTCGATCATGATGACTTTTTCTCTGGTGGATGCTACGGTCAGCTTCAGGTCGGATACCTTATAGTCTGCCTGACCCGGGTTTACGATGAACTCACCGTCGATCATACCGATCTGTGTCATAGCACAGGGGCCTGCGAACGGGATATCGGAAATCGCAGTAGCGATAGCGGAGCCCAGCATTGCTGTCAGCTCCGGGCTGCAGGTGGGATCTACGGAAAGCACCAGGTTGTTCAGGGTTACGTCGTTCCGGTAATCCTTCGGGAACAGCGGACGCATGGGACGGTCGATGACACGGGACGTCAGAATCGCGTTCTCGGAAGCCTTACCCTCACGCTTGTTGAAGCCTCCCGGGATCTTGCCTACGGAATACAGCTTCTCCTCGTACTCTACGCTTAAGGGGAAGAAGTCGATGCCGTCACGGGGCTTGTCGGATGCGGTAGCTGTGGAAAGCACGGTGGTGTCACCGTAGTGCATGAAGGCTGCGCCGTTTGCCTGCTTTGCTACACGTCCCACATCTACTGTCAGGGTACGTCCGGCCAGCTCCATAGAAAAACTCTTGTACATAATATTCTCCTTGTCTGGTTAGAGGTAGGAGACTCGTTACTGTGAACAGTAACATAGAAACCGAAACTACTGATTTGCGCGGGATGGACTCCTGCGTATATCAGTGGTCTCGGAACATTTCTCCTACCGTGAATGGGTTACACAAAAACCGGGCGAAAGAACCGTGAGATTCCTCCGCCCTTTTGGAAACTTATTTTCTCAGTCCTAATCTCTCAATCAGGCTACGATATCTCTCGATATCCATCTTCTTCAGGTATGCAAGCATGTTACGTCTCTGACCAACCATCTTCAGAAGTCCTCTTCTGGAGTGATGATCCTTCGGGTTTGCCTGCAGATGAGCGGTCAGCTCCTGGATACGCGCGGTCAGGATAGCTACCTGTACCTCCGGTGAACCTGTGTCACCCTCTTTTAAACCGTACTCTGCGATAATAGCCTGCTTCTTGTCCTTTGCGATCATGATGTTTCCTCCTTATATTTTTTATACGCTGGGTATCAAGCAATGGTCGGAGTGTCCGATAACCGGATACCAGCAAACTCATACTCCGATAGTGTATCATAGGGAATATGGGGTGTCAAGGGTGATTTTTCAAAATCAGTCCTGTAAAATCCGGGCCGCGCTCACCGGGCTTCTGTAGTACATATTGGAAATGGTGATGCCGGTGCGGGCGTTGCTGGCGTGAACCACACGGCCGCCGCCGATGTACATGGCCACGTGGTTGATCCGTTTGCCGCTGCCATAGAAAATCAGGTCTCCCGGCTTCACGTCGCCGACGCTGATCTTCGTGCCGCAGTTAGCCTGGGCTCTGGATGAATGGGGCAGAGAGATACCGAAGTTCCGGTATACGGCCAGAGTAAAGCCGGAGCAGTCCGCGCCCTTGGTCAGGCTGGTGCCGCCCCACACGTAGCGGTTACCCACATACTGCTTAGCGAAATCACAGATAGAAATGCGTACGTCGGTGACGCCTTCGCCGTACAGCGCTTCGGACAGAGTCAGGGCTGTGTCCAGCTCGCTTTTCACATTCACGTATTCCGACGCCACATAGCCGTCCTCGCCGTCGATATCGACTTTGATCCAGTCGCCCATATCCTCGATAACCTGAAGCTCCTCGCCTGCCGGAACCTTGGTCCAGTAATCCGCGTCGGTGCTTGGCTCCATCCGCACATACAGGGAGTCTGTATTCACCTTCGCCATGGTCTGTCCCAGCTGAAAGGCCAGGTCGATGGCTTCCTGTCCGGTATACAGGTACTCGGCCTTCACATAGCCCTCTACCTCGCCGGACTTGATATGGGCCCATTCGCCGTCGATCCCCAGCACCTCACAGGCGCCGTTTTTGCGAAGCTTACCCACCAGGGAGCTGCTGCCGTCCGCCACCTCGCGGATGTTCAGGCTGTCGTCCACGTTGGCAATGGCGATATTCACATAGCCCTCCAGCGGCGTACCGGTCCATACCACCTCCGCGGTGGCCTGGGTCTGCTCCTCGCTGTCTGTGGTCTGATCAAAATTGGATGCGATTCCCTCGCCGAGACCGTCCCCCAGCGGCGCAGCCTGCGCCTGCATGCCGACCATGGCCATGAAAATCGCACCCATTACAAATCCCGCTTTATATCTTTTAAACATACAATCCTCCGTATTGATTATCCGGTATAATTATTACAATTTTGTTAAGAACCTATTACACCTTATAATAATCGGGAAGATTTGTCAAGGAAATCTTTTTGATTCACGTGGATTTTGCGGATTTCTGTGGGATTTCTGTGGGTTTTCCGCAGAATTACCGCCGCACCCGCCGTACCAGCCGGTTCAGTTCGTCCCGATCCCACAGCTCCACGCCGATTTCATCCGCCAGCTCCTCCGCCGACGGGGTAAAATAGCTGTTGGTCAGTACCACCGGCACGTCGCAGCCGTAGAACTCGGCTCCGGCGTAGGCTTCCTGTACCGCCTTATTGCTGATTTTCGCCCGGTAATGCTTGCACTGGATGGCGTAGGAGACTCCGTCGCGCTGCGCCAGCACGTCCACGCCCTGGTCGCCACTGCCCCGGGTGACCTCCACATGAATATAGCCGTCCCGCGCCAGCAGTCCGCCCACATATTCCTCAAATTCCCAGCCGTCCATGTCGTCATAGTCGGCCCGGCGGAAACGCCGGCGTTCCTTCCGCCAGCCATGAATCCGGCCGGCGCACCGGAATATGGTCTTAAAAGGCCAGAACAGCACCCGCAGTAGAAACAGTGCGGGTGCCGCTATCAGATAATAAAATAGTCTCATGAAACTAGTTTTCTCTTTCTCCAAAATATTTTCTGCCCCAGGCCACGTCTTTCTCAATCCGCTCCTTTAAGGCTTCCAGAGAATCAAATTTCCGCTCCGGGCGCTCAAAGCCATAGAAGGATACAGTCAGCGTCTCCCCGTACAGATTCCGGTCAAGGTCAAACAAAAAGGTTTCCACACCTTTTCGCGTCTCTCCGCCTATGGTCGGCTTGTAACCGATGTTGGTGATGCCCTCAAAAATCTCGGAAGCAATCCGGGTTTTGGTGGCATAGACGCCGTTGGGCGGCAGCAGCTTTGAAAGCCCCGGCTGCTGATTGATGGTGGGAAGCCCCAGGGTCCGACCAATCTGATGGCCATAGAGCACCTCTCCGGTCACGGAATAGGCGTAGCCCAGCAGCTGATTGACCAGCTCCATATGGCCCTGCTCCAGTTCCTTACGGATCCGGGTACTGCTGATTTCCCCGCCGTCATAGCAGGCTTTTTCTACTACCTCCACCTGAAAACCGCATTCCTCCTGCATGTCCTCCAGAAGCCGGTAACTGCCCTTCCGGTTATGGCCGAAATGAAAGTCCGTCCCCACAGCCAGATATTTTACATGCAGCCTCTTTACCAAAATCTCCCGCACAAAATCCTCTGCCTCCATATGGGCTATGGATTCCACAAAGGGACACTCTATCAGATAGTCCACGCCCCATTTTTCCAGGAGATTTCTCCGCTCCTCCGGGAGCAGAAGGGTGGACCGTTCTCCGAAATCAAAGGTAAAAATCAGAGCCTTTAAGCCTTCTTCCTTCTTTTTTAAAATGCGGTTCACCAGAAGCTGATGTCCCACATGAAGCCCTTCGAACTTTCCCAGGGAAATGGCTGTCGCTTCCGTTGTCTCAAATTCTGTCGTTCCGGTAATTAATCTCATGGTAAATCCTTTATCCTATCATTTTATCCCTCAGGATAAAAACATTTTCTCGGGCTTATAGCATCTGCCGCCCTGTTCCCGCCGGTAGAGCCCCCGGAAATTCCCTTCGGAATTGTATACACGCACGCAATTGCGCTCCAGCTCCGTACCTTCCGGCGGGCGCTCCCCGGTCGTTTCCGCGATATCCTCTTTTCCAAAAGGATTGCCGTTTTGAATCAGGCGATCGCTCTCCTGCCTGATACGGACTGCCGGGCAGGCCGCGAAGACGTCGTCCACCGGAAGCAGTACCTCCTCGATGCGGCCCTCATGCATCATTGCCTCCAGTTCGGAAAGCTTATGGCTGTCCGCCAGTTCAAAACGGTCTACTTTGGTACGCAGCAGACTTTTCATACAGCCGCCGCAGCCTAGCTTTTCACCGATGTCCTGACAGAGGGTGCGGATATAGGTACCGCTGCTGCAGGTCACCGTAAAGGTCACCTCCGGGAGCCGGATTTCGTGAATCTCCATATCCAGAATCCGTACCCGTCTGGCCTGGCGCTCCACCTCTTTGCCTTCGCGGGCCAGCTCATAGAGCTTTTTTCCGTTGACCTTCAGGGCCGAATACATGGGCGGGACCTGGTCGTAGTCGCCAAGGAAGCTCATGATCGCCTCCCGGACCTGCTCCCCGGTGGCTGTCACCGGCGCTTCTGTCAGCACCCTGCCGGAAGTATCCTGGGTGTCGGTGGTCTGTCCCAGCAAAAGCACTGCCCGGTAGGTCTTCTCTTTTTCTGTCAGAAGTCCGCAGAGCTTTGTGGCATTTCCCAGACAGACAGGAAGAACTCCCTCCGCATCCGGATCGAGAGTTCCCGTATGGCCTATCTTTTTCTGTTTTACGATTCCGCGGAGCTTCGCCACCACGTCGTGTGAGGTGAAGCCCGCTTCTTTATAGACGTTGATTACACCATTCATGTTATACATCCTGATTCTGATTCAGCTGCTTTTCGATGTGCAGGGTCAGATTGTTGACCACATCGTAAAAGGTTCCGTGCATGGTACAGCCCGCCGCCTTTACGTGCCCGCCGCCGCCGAAATAAGCGCAGACCGCGCTGACGTCCACGGGGCCGTTGGACCGAAGGCTGACCTTATACTGATGATTGCCTGTTTCATAGAGGAAAATGGCTACTTCCACGCCGTCGGTCACGCGCAGCTGGCTGACAATACCGTCCAGATCCGCAGGAATTGCTCCGTAAAAATCCATATCCTTTTCCCGGATGCGGCCTACGATAACACGGCCATCCAGCAGAAGAATGCTCTCCACCAGCGCGCGGCCCAGAATCTGGTTCTGGATGTAGGTTTTCTTATAGAAGGTCTCATCCACAATCCGGCTGAAGTCGATGCCTTTGGCAATCAGGCTTCCCGCGATCTGCATGGTCTTCGGGGAAGTATTGGAATACTGGAAAACGCCGGTATCATGGACAATGCCCATGTACAGCGCCTCCGCTGTGTGTCTGGAAATTTTTTCCTCTTCCATGGTTTCCCAGGCAAGCTCCGACGCGCTGCTGGCGTCGGCTACTACCCAGTTCACATCCGCAAAACCCGGATTGGTAACGTGATGATCAATGCACACTGTATGCTTCGCGGCGTCCAGATACCTGACCGCCGCTCCCAGCCGCTCTTTGTCACTGGCGTCCAGAGAGATAAATAAGTCATAGACCTTATCCTCATTACAGTCCGTCTTTACCAGCTCCGCGCCGTTCAGGAAGCGGAACTTGGGTACGATCTGTTCCAGATATACGTCCGCCTGAATCTCCGGGTAATTGTCCCGGAGATAATTCCACACGCCCAGACAGGAACCCGTGCAGTCCCCGTCCGGACGGATATGTCCGCTGATCGCCACTGTCTTCACATCTGTAAGCTCATCCTTAAGCCTGATCATCCTCTTCATCCTCTTCTTTACTGCCCTGGTTTACGTCGTCGATAAGCTTTGACATATGGACGCCATACTCGATAGACTGATCCATGACAAAGCGGATCTCCGGGGTGTTGCGCAGGTTGATAGACTTGGCCAGAGCACGGCGGATATAGCCCTCCGCGCTCTTAAGGCCTGCCAGCGTATCTGCCTGGGCCTGCTTGTCGCCCAGGACGCTGATGTAGGCCTTTGCGGTCTTCAGGTCCGGGGCAACCTCCACTTCTACCACCGAAGTCATCGGGCAGATGCGCGGGTCCTTGATCTCATTTAAAATGATATTGCTCAGCTCCCGGCGCACCTCGCCGTTGATTCTTGTATTTTTAATACTGTTTTTTCTCATATATTATTCACCTCAGACAATGCCCTATCTCGGCACCTCTACCATGGTGTAAGCCTCTACGATATCCAGCTCCCTGATGTCGTTGAACTTCTCGAAGACCAGACCGCACTCGTAGCCTGCCTTGACTTCCTTCACGTCGTCCTTGAAACGCTTCAGGGACGCCAGCGGGCCGTCGAAGATCTGCTCGCCCTCGCGGGTGATACGGCACTTGCAGCCTCTCTGGAATACGCCGTCCAGCACATAGGAGCCTGCGATATTGCCCACGCCGGACGCCTTGAAGATCTGACGCACCTCTGCGTGGCCCAGCACCTTCTCCTCGAAAATCGGATCCAGCATGCCCTTCATGGCTGCCTCTACGTCGTTGATGGCGTCGTAGATGACGCGGTACAGACGCAGATCCACCTTCTCGCGCTCCGCGGTTTCCTTAGCAGTCGCGTCAGGACGCACGTTGAAGCCGATGATAATGGCGTTGGACGCTGCCGCCAGGCTGACGTCGGACTCGTTGATGGCTCCTACGCCACCATGGATAATCTTTACTACTACTTCCTCGTTGGAGAGCTTTAAGAGACTCTGCTTTACGGCCTCCACAGAACCCTGTACATCGGCCTTTACGATGATATTCAGCTCCTTTAAGTTGCCAGACTGAATCTGGGAATACAGATCGTCCAGGGACATCTTGAGCTTGGTATCCTCGATGAGCTTCTCTCTGCTCTCTTTTACATAGGTCTCGGCAAAGGCTCTTGCCTCCTTGTCGGTCTCCGGAGATACGAAGATCTCTCCGGCGTTGGGCACGTCATTGAGACCCAGAATCTCGACCGGCTTGGACGGTCCTGCCTCTTTCACGCGGCGGCCATTGTCATCCATCATGGCGCGGACCTTACCGTGGCAGGAGCCTACGGCAATGGGATCTCCCACATGCAGGGTTCCCTTCTGTACCAGCACGGTAGCAACCGGGCCCTTGCCCTTGTCAAGCTCTGCCTCGATAACCAGACCTCTCGCCCGACGGTTCGGGTTGGCCTTCAGCTCCAGAACCTCAGATGTCAGCAGAATCATTTCCAGCAGGTTATCGATACCCTCATGGGTATGGGCGGATACCGGGCAGAAAATGGTGCTGCCGCCCCAGTCCTCGGGAATCAGCTCATACTCGGTCAGCTCCTGCTTTACACGCTCGATATTAGCGCTGGGCTTATCGATCTTATTGATGGCAACGATGATCTCGATGCCTGCGGCCTTGGCATGGTTAATAGCCTCAATGGTCTGGGGCATTACGCCGTCGTCGGCTGCAACTACCAGGATGGCGATATCGGTGGAGTTGGCTCCACGCATACGCATGGCGGTGAACGCCTCATGTCCCGGTGTGTCCAGGAAGGTGATCTTCTGACCGTTGATGCTTACCACGTAAGCACCGATGTGCTGGGTGATTCCGCCTGCCTCGCGGTCAATGACATGGGTGTCACGGATGGCATCCAGCAGGGAAGTCTTACCATGGTCTACATGACCCATAACGCAGACTACCGGCGGACGGGATACGAGTGTCTCATCGCTGTCTTCCGTATCCTCCAGCATCTTCGCGATGACGTCTTCCTTCTCCTCGGGAACCGGATCGAAATTCATTTCCATAGCCAGCTCGCCTGCCGCCTCAAAGTCCAGCTCGGAGTTTACGGTTACCATCTTGCCTGCCAGGAACAGCTTCTTGATGATCACGGACGGCTGAATCTTCATCTTCTCCGCCAGATCATGGATGCTGATCATCTCCGGAATTTCAATAACCTTGGGGGTGTTGTCTTCTTTCTTAGGCGCAGGTGCCGGCTGACGAGTCTGAGCAGCGCCCTTACCTCCCTTGCCGCCCTTCTGATTCGGACGGTTACCGCCCTGGTTCGGACGACGTCCGCCCTGACCCGGCTTGCCATTCCAGCTATCATTGAACTTTGTGTTCTTATCTTTCTTGGTATCATCATTGCGATTCTTATTCTCCGCTCTGCGGTTCTCGTTCTTACGAAGCTCTACCGGTGCTGACGGGATATCCATGGAAGAACGACGGTTGTCTCTTCCCTGGCCTCCTCTGTTCTGGCCGTCGCGGTTCTGATAGCCGCCGCTTCTCTGGCCGTCACGGTTCTGATAGCCGCTGCCCTGACCATCGCGTCTCTGGTAGCTGCCGCTCTGGCCGTCTCTTCTCTGACCGTCGCGGTTCTGATAGCCACTGCCCTGACCATCGCGTCTCTGGTAACCGCCGCCCTGGCCGTCTCTTCTCTGACCGTCGCGGTTCTGATAGCCGCTGCCCTGACCATCGCGTCTCTGGCCGTCTCTTCTCTGACCGTCACGGTTCTGATAGCCGCCCTGACCGTCTCTTCTCTGACCATCGCGATTCTGTGCCGGTCTGCCCTGGCCTGCCGGTCTTGCGTTATTCTCAGACGCTGCCGTACGGGACTGGGGCGCTGCTGCCGGTTTTGCCGCCTCTGTGACCGGTTTTGCTGCCGGTGCTGCCGCCGGCTTTACTGCCTCGGTCTTCGGAGCCGGTGCCGGTGCTGCCGCAGACTTTGCCGGTGCTGCCGTCGGTTTTGCCGCAGGCTTTGCTGCCGGACGGGACTGTGCCTGACGGGCTGCCTGCTGCTTTTTCTCGGCTCTCGGATCCTTGATGCCGGTCTTACTGTTGTGGGTATTGTATACAGCAATGATCTTTTTCTTCTTCTTTACTTCCTGTTCTTCTCCATTTGTATTCATATGGCTGTTTCCCTCCAAATTTCTACCTCCGTTATGATTGATTGTTCAGCTTCTTCACAATCTCAAATTCTTCTCTATACTCTTCGCAAGTCCCTCATCCAGAATCGCCAGGGACGCGCGGAATTCCTTGCCCATCGCGTGGCCCAGCTCCTCTTTTCCACCATAGAAATACACAGGTACTTCGTAGTAGTCACACATATTTTGGAACTTCTTTTTTGTATTATCGGACGATTCATCCGACACAATGACAAGCGCCGCCTTTCCGGACTTGACCGCGTGCTCCGTGGCGAATTCGCCGCTGGCGGTCTTTCCTGCCTTCTGGGCCAGGCCTATCAGGGATAATACTCTATTCTGTGCCAAGCTCATCCAACTCCTTTTCCAGGCTGTCGTACACTGCTGAAGGAATGGCCATCTTCAGGGAACGCTCCAGGCCTTTGTTCTTCCGGGCTTTTGCAAGACATTCCTTAGAAAAACAAAGATACGCGCCCCGACCGTTCTTCCGGCCTGTGGCGTCCAGCACAATTTCATCCTCCGCTGTCTTAAGGACTCTCAGCATCTCTTTCTTGCTTTTCATTTCCTGACAGCCCACGCACTGGCGCATCGGTACTTTTTTATTCATCCTGACTCTCTTCCTCTGTCTCTGTCTCAGCTGCTTCTGCGGCCTGCGCTTCCTCGTAAGCCTGGGACTCCTTATACTCCTCGAAGTCCTCGTACTCCTCGTACTCCTCGTCTACGTCCAACCAGCCCTCGATTTCTCTTGCCTGGGTCTCGCTCTTGATGTCAATCTTGAAGCCGGTGAGCCTTGCTGCCAGTCTCGCGTTCTGGCCTTCCTTACCGATGGCCAGGGACAGCTGATAATCGGGAACCACAACCTTGGCTGTCTTATCCTCCGGATCAGCCAGGACCGCGATCACCTTGGCCGGGCTTAAGGCGTTCTCAATCAGCAGGGCCGGATTCTCGTTCCAGTTGATGATGTCGATCTTCTCGCCGCGCAGTTCATTTACAATCGCGTTGACACGGGCGCCGTTCATACCGACGCAGGCGCCTACCGGATCCACGTCCGGATCGTTGGACCATACGGCGATCTTCGTTCTGGAGCCTGCCTCACGGGCGATGCACTTGATCTCCACAATGCCGTCCCGGACCTCGGTTACCTCGGACTCAAACAGGCGCTTTACCAGCTCCGGATGGGTTCTGGACAGCAGGATACGCGGTCCCTTATTGGTATCCTTTACTTCCAGGATATATACCTTGATACGCTCGGTGGGCTTGAATACCTCACCCTTTACCATCTCGTTTTCATTGAGGATGGCGTCTACCTTACCCAGGTTTACGCTGACATTGCGGCCCAGGTATCTCTGTACGACGCCGGTCACAACCTCTTTCTCCATGCCGTAATACTGGTTAAACAGAGATTTTCTCTCTTCCTCGCGGATCTTCTGCAGGATGATGTTCTTGGCATTCTGTGTGGCGATACGTCCGAATTCCTTGGATTTTACTTCCACATTCACAATGTCACCCACCTCGTACTTGGGGTCGATCATCTTCGCGTTGGACAGGCTGATCTCGGTCACATCATCCTCTACCTGCTCTACGACCTTCTTCTCCGCAAGTACGGAGAACTGGCAGGTAACCGGGTCGATGTTGACCTTAATATTGTCGGCCTTGCCAAAGTGCGCCTCACAGGCTTTCAGCAGAGAGTTCTCGATGGCCTCCAGCATGGTCTCCTTGCTGATATCCTTTTCTTTCTCCAAAAGCTCCAGAGCTTCCAGCAGTTCTGTGTTCATTCTTTTCTTTCCTCCTAGTTTTTCACTCTTCTATTAAAAATCAAACGCCAGACGAATCAGCGCAATGTTGTCTCTGTCAAATATCTGTTCCTGTCCGTCCTCTGTCTCAATGGTTACCGTGTCCTTATCCCAGGCTTTTAATACGCCGCGGAATTCCTTCTGCCTGTCTACCATGCGGTAGGTGCGGATCTCCACTTCTTCGCCCTTGCTCCGGATAAAATCACGTTCTTTTTTCAGCGGTCGGCCAAGGCCCGGGGAACTGACCTCCAGAATGTAGGAATCGTCGATGAAATCGTCCCGATCCAGCAGATCGCCCAGCTCCCGGTTGACTACCTCGCAGTCATCCACCGTGATTCCGCCCGGCTTATCGATGTAAGCCCGCAGATACCAGTTACCGGCTTCTTTTACATACTCCACATCCACCAGCTCGAAGCCGTTGGCTTCCATGATGGGCATGAGAAGCTTCTCTGTCTTCTGTTCGTACTCTTCTCTCTTTGTCATAGTCTTCCTTTCCCTGGGCGGTCGTGTTTTTTATTTCAAAAACAAAGAGTGAACTTTCGTTCACTCTTTGTCGGCCGCGCTATTTATTCTATTACAATGTAGCACACTTTTTCCATAAATGCAAGGGGTTTATACGTTAATTTCTGCTTTTTCTCCGAGAATATCGCTGTATTTCTCCAGAATCGGCTTTACCACCTGTCCCAGGAACGCGTCTACCTGCTCCGGGGCGCGTCCCACGTAGCGGGAGGGCTCCATAGTCTTCTTCAGATCCTCCAGGGAAAGGCCGAAGGCAGGGTCTGCGGCAATCAGCTCCAGCAGGTTATTTTCTTCGCCGTTTACCTTCACATTCTTTCCTGCTTCCATGGAAAGCTCACGGATGCGCTCATGCAGCTCCTGGCGGTCGCCGCCTGCCTTGACCGCGTCCATCATGATGTTCTCTGTGGCCATGAAGGGCAGCTCTGCCATCATGTGCTTGCGGATCACCTTCGGGTATACTACCAGGCCGTCTACCACGTTCAGGCACAGATCCAGGATGCCGTCGATGGCCAGGAAGCCTTCCGGAATGGACAGACGCTTGTTGGCGGAGTCGTCCAGGGTACGCTCAAACCACTGGGTGGCGCTGGTGATGGCCGGGTTCAGGGCGTCCACGATCACGTAGCGGGACAGGGAAGCGATTCGCTCGCTGCGCATGGGGTTGCGCTTGTATGCCATGGCGGAGGAACCGATCTGGGATTTCTCGAAGGGCTCTTCCACTTCCTTCAGATGCTGCAGAAGGCGGATGTCGTTGGACATCTTGTGGGCGCTGGCTGCAATGCCTGCCAGCACATTCAGGACACGGGTGTCCACCTTACGGGAGTAGGTCTGGCCGGATACCGGGTAGCACTCCCTGAAGCCCATCTTCTCCGCGATCATCGGATCGATTTTATTGATTTTCTCTTCGTCGCCCTCAAACAGCTCCTTGAAGCTGGCCTGGGTGCCGGTGGTTCCCTTGGATCCAAGAAGCTTCATGGTGGAAATCACGTGCTCCAGATCCTCCAGGTCCAGGCAGAATTCCTGCATCCACAGGGTCGCTCTCTTTCCCACGGTGGTGGGCTGGGCCGGCTGGAAATGGGTAAACGCCAGGGTCGGCAGATCCTTATACTTATCAGCAAAAGCTGCCAGCTCATTTAACACGTTGACCAGCTTCTTATGAACCAGCTTCAGGGCCTCGGTCATGACGATGATGTCTGTATTGTCGCCCACATAGCAGGACGTAGCGCCCAGATGGATGATGCCCTTTGCCTTCGGACACTGGCAGCCGTATGCGTATACGTGGGACATGACGTCGTGGCGTACCTCTTTCTCACGGGCCTTTGCCACGTCGTAGTTGATGTCGTCCTGATGGGCCTTCAGTTCATCAATCTGCTCCTGGGTGATGGGCAATCCCAGCTCCTTCTCGGTTTCAGCCAGGGCGATCCACAGCTTTCTCCAGGTGCGGAATTTCTTATCCGGGGAAAAGATGTACTGCATCTCCTTGCTTGCGTAGCGCTCGGATAAGGGGCTTACGTATCTGTCTGTACTCATGTTTTCTCTCCTCTTTGTTTTTCCATTTATTTTACTATATTTCCCGCCATATCACAATCTTATTTTCCGGGCTTATTTTTCTTATTTTTCAAAGCTGCCCCGGATATCCTCGGTGGGCGGCGCAATCGGGTAGTCGCCGGTAAAGCAGGCCGTGCAATGGCCCATGCCGCCAATCATCTCGCCCAGGCGTTCTGTCTTCAGATAGGCCAGGGAATCAGCCCCGATGACCTGGCGGATCTCCTCGATGGTCCGGTTATGGGCGATTAACTGCTCCTCCGCCGGTACGTCGGTACCGAAATAGCAAGGGTGCAGGAAGGGCGGGGAGCTGACCCGCATATGTACCTCTTTGGCTCCGGCGTCGCGGAGCATCTTCACAATGCGGTCGCTGGTGGTGCCGCGGACGATGGAATCATCGATCATAATCACGCGCTTTCCATTGACTGCCTCTTTCAGGACATTCAGCTTCACCCGGACGCTGGATTCCCGGCTGCTCTGGCCCGGCTTGATAAAGGTACGGCCCACATAACCATTTTTCACAAAGGCGGTACCGTAGGGGATGCCGGACTGAAGGGAATAGCCGAGGGCCGCCGCATTGCCTGACTCGGGTACGCCCACCACCAGGTCGGCCTCCACCGGGCTGTCCATGGCCAGGAATCTGCCTGACTGAATCCGCGCCTGATAGACGCTGACGCCGTCGAAATGACTGTCCGGGCGGGCGAAATAGATGTATTCAAAGATGCAGCGCGCCTCCTGATCCTTCGGAAGGCAATGGCTCTTATCCGATTCGATGCCTTTCTGGGGCGTAATTGTCACGATCTCGCCGGGCTCCACGTCCCGCACAAAGGTGGCGCCGATGGTATCCAGGGCGCAGGTCTCACTGGCCAGGATGTAAGCGTTGTCACGCTTGCCGATGCATAAGGGACGGAAGCCGTAGGGGTCTCTGGCTCCGATGAGCTTTCTGGGGGACATGACAATCAGGGAATAGGCTCCCTTGATCTTATCCATAGCCCGGGAAACTGCTTCCTCAACGCTTCCCGTGTGGATTCGCTCTCTGGCGATATGGTAGGCGATGACCTCGGAATCAATGGTGGTCTGAAAAATAGCTCCAGTGTATTCCAGCTCCCGGCGGAGCTCCGGCGCGTTGACCAGGTTGCCGTTGTGGGCTAACCCTAAGGTTCCTTTCACATAATTTAATACCAGCGGCTGGGCGTTCTCTCTGGTACTGCTGCCCGCCGTGGAATAGCGGGTATGTCCTACGCCGATATCGCCCTTCAGGGCGCTTAACTGGTCCGGCGCAAAGACCTCATTTACCAGGCCCATGCCTTTATGGCTTTTTACCACGCCTTTGGGGCCGTTCGTATTGCTGACCGCGATGCCGCAGCTCTCCTGTCCTCTGTGCTGCAGGGCAAATAAGCCGTAATAAATCGTAGAAGCCACGTCGTTGCCGTCGAAATCATAGATTCCGAACACGCCGCATTCCTCACGGAGCTTCTCGTCCTCTTCGTATTGTTCATGGATTTGTTCTCTGTTCATGGGGTACCTCCGTCCTGTGCTTTTCTTATAAAGATGCTTTTCTGTACGGATGACGGTCAGATAAGGCCGTCGGAATTTACTCATTTAGTACGTACAAAAGTATAAACCATGATTTTTTGAAATGCAAGGGCGGATCGGGGGACGGTTATTACTTATTCTAATTGATAATTTGGTGGTTTTCTTATAAAAATGCGCAGAAAAAATCCCGGCGTCTCTGCTTTTTCGGTCAGGGGCGCCGGGGTTCGAAATGTTTTTGGTTTTATGCTTCGCCGAGGAAATATTTTCCGTACCGGTCTGCAGCGAGGATAGCCGCGTAAACGGACTCCGGCGTCACCTCAAAGGGCATATTGTGCAGAGTATCATTTTCCGCGCAGGCAGCCTCGGCAACCGCCATCAGCTTCTCCTTCGTCGTTTCTTTTCTTGACTTTCCTTCCCCTGCCCCCTATTCTATAAGTAATCCTACGTTTACAGGAAATTTGTTTTGGAAAAAGGAGTTTTTTATGAATCCTCTTCGTATCGGTATTTTGAGTACTGCCTCTATCGTACCGCGGTTTGTGAACGCTGCAGGAACTGTGGAAGGCTGTGTGGTGACGGCTATCGCTTCGCGGAATCTGGAAAAGGCCGCTGAGAAGGCGCGGCTCTGGCGGATTCCGCAGGCTTTTGGAAGCTATGAGGAGCTGATTGCCTCGGATCTGGTGGATATCGTCTATATTGCGACCATCAACAGCGAGCACGCCCGCTATGCGCGGCTTGCGCTGGAGCAGGGGAAGCATGTATTCTGTGAGAAGCCTTTCGCGCTGAAGCCGGCCGAGGTGCGGGATCTTTTTATGCTGGCCCGGGCGAAAGGGCTTTTTGTAATGGAAATGCAGAAATGCGTCTTTCTGCCGGTGGTGCAGGAGTTGAAAAGGCGCATTCAGGCCGGTGAGTTTGGCCGGATTACCATGGCAGATTTTTCCAGTTCCTTTGATGCAGGCTATAACAGCTGGATGTTTGACGCGTCCAAGGGCGGCGGACCTCTCTTTTCCAACGCCAGCTACAGCCTGCAGCTGATGCAGTATCTCTTCGATTCCTTTGTAACGGAGCAGACCGGGCTCTGCACCCGCGCGGACAGTCCGGTGGAAAATCAGTTTGCGGCGGTGATGCGCATGGACAACGGCCTTATCTTCACCAACAAGACCAGCACGGCGGCGGATACAGTCCATGTTGGCTATCTCTACGGGGAAAAGGGTTATATTGAGCTTCCGGATTACTGGAAGGCGCGAAGGGCGGTTCTTCATTTTAAAGGACAGGATCCTGTGGTGCTTGACTATCCCTGCGACTTCGAGCTTCGTTATGAACTGGAGCACGCTCTTAGCTGTATCCGGGCCGGGCTGACCGAGAGTCCGGCGATGACAGAAGAGATGTCTGTACGGACTATGGAGACTCTGGACGCTCTGCATCGGATGTGGAATCCTGCGATGTGATCTCCGGAAGGACTTTTTATAGAATAGGGAATTCTGAAGAAAAGCTGCAGGTTATACGGAAGCGAGAATAGCGCTTCCGTATAACCTGCAGCTTTTTCTTTAAGTTCAGTGATCTGTGCAAGCTTCGTGGGATTCTTTATGTATCGCCTACATCTCTATCAGCTCATACTCCCTGCTTCCCAGGCCTATCTCTTCGCCATGCTCCAGGCAGCTTTTGTACTCGGAATCTACCGTCGTATTTTCGAAATGGTCGTGATGATCGCAGAAGTCTGCTTTCTTCATGTTGTCGGAAAGTACGCTGTTGGGAAGGGGCTGCTGCTTTAAGCACAGATCCGCGCAGGCCTGATCAAGAGCCAGCGGGTCAAAGGAGGCCAGCATTCCCACGTTAGGCAGTATCGGCGCGTCATTTTCCCCATGGCAGTCGCAGTAAGGAGACACATCCACAATCAGGGAAATATGGAAGTTGGGACGGCCGTCTACTACCGCTTTAGCGTATTCTGCCATACGGCAGTTCAGCTCCTTCGTAGCCGCGTCGTTGACGAACCGGATAGCGTCGAAGTTGCAGGCGCCCAGGCACCGGCCGCAGCCCACGCAGTTTTCCGCGTTTACGTGCATTTTTTTCGTGGTCTCATCGAATTCCAGACCCTGGTTCGCGCATTCCCGCATACAGCGCTTGCAGCCGCGACAGACCTCCGGGTCGATGGTCGGCTTTCCATTGGAGTGCTGTGCCTTCTTGCCGGCACGGGAGCCACAGCCCATGCCGATGTTTTTGATGGTACCACCGAAACCGGTCATCTCATGACCCTTAAAATGTGTCAGGCTGATGAATATGTCCGCATCCATGATGGCACGGCCGATTTTCGCTTCTTTGATGTAGGTACCACCCTTCACCGGAACTGCGATATCGTCGGTTCCCTTAAGACCGTCTCCGATGATCACCGGACAGCCTACTGTCATGGGCGTAAATCCGTTTTCCCAGGCGCAATACATATGCTCGATGGCGTTCTTACGGCTGCCCGGATACAGGGTATTGCAGTCGGTCAGGAAGGGAATTCCGCCCGCCTCCTTTACCATGTCTGCCACAGCCTTGGCGTAATTGGGCCGCAGATAGCTGATATTTCCCAGCTCGCCAAAATGCATTTTGATGGCTACGAATTTTCCTTCCATGTCCATGGAGTCAAAACCGGCTTTTTTCATCAGCCGTTTCAGCTTCGTCGGAAGTCCTTCCCCGAGACGTGCCCGGAAGTCTGTAAAATACACCTTTGATTTTTCCATTTCTATCCTCTCCTTTACATCTGATGTCTTACAATCCGATACTCGTCCCCGTACTGGAAATAGGGACAGCTGTGAAAGCTTCCCTGGATAAAGAGACGCATTTCGTCCTCGTCCAAATCCATTTCGCAGACATAATATCCATAATCGTCGTCATACACGTAGTTTCCACACATTTCACAGTTGGTTGCCTTTGGTTTTTTCTTCGTCATTTTTCTCTCCTCACCGCACCGGCGCCAGCACCTTCTGCATGTTCCGCTTCATTTTCTCGGACAGGCGGGCGTACTGGATCAGGTCTTCTTCGTCGAAGCCTGCGAACCTGGCCTCGTCGTAGTCCCGCTGGACTGCCGCCAGTTCCCTTAAAATCGGCTCTGCCTCCGGCTGGAACATGACGCGTACCCGTTTTTCCGGGGCCTTACGCACCAGTTCGTCTTTTTCCCTGCTTTTTTCCTTCTTCTGGCGCACGGGCTTCGGCGTCGGAACGTCCTCCACCTTAATCAGCCCCCTCAGCACCAGCTTCTGAAGCTGCATGCTCAGGGCGCTTCGGGATACCCCCGCGAAATCCGCCAGCTCTTTTTTATTCACCGTGTCGCTCAGATGGCTCAGGCACAGAAGCAGATAGGCCTCCGCGGCAGTCAGATCACTTTTCAGGGCCGCCACCTCCAGATACCTCTGCATCAGCTTCCGTTCCCGGTACTGATCGGAAAGCATGCCTTCCCCGGCCAGAGCCGCGATGCTGACGCCGGTTCGCTCGTCCCCCAGCTTCTTGGTACCCGGCAGCAGCGGAATTCCCACCATGCCGTCACCGGCGGCGTCCACCAGAAATCGATACACCTGAAGCCGGTTTTTCTCATACTCTTCCTCGTCCAGCACATGCTTGTAAAAGTTGTGATAGTACTCAAAGACGCCCAGCTTCATCTGAATGGTCTTGGTCAGGCTGGTTCCCTGGGTGGTGACCAGCGAACCCTTGCGCTTCACATAATAGTAAATAGGCGCGTGCAGAGCCGTGATGCGCTCCGCGAAACGGATGTATTCCAGGTTGAACATAAAGTCCTCGCACCAGCTGATTTCCGCATTCATGCGAAGGGCATGTTCCTCAATAATGGAACGGCGATACAGCTTATTCCAGAGCACGCCGTAATAGTAATCCGCCGGGCTCTCCATCATATGGGCCGCAAACTCTTCAGGGCTCATGACTCCCTCTTCCTCGATATCACCTTTCCGGGATACCCGCTCGCCGACCACCCGGTAGAAATCCGCGATGACCAGATCACAGCTTCCCTCTTCCGCCGCCCGCACCAGAAGCTTGGTGGAATCGGGCGTCATCCAGTCGTCGCTGTCCAGAAACTGAATGTAAGTTCCCCGGGCCTCGGACAGAGCCTGATTTCGGGCCGCTGAGACGCCGGCGTTTTCCTTGTGGAAGACACGCACGCGGGAATCAGACGCTGCGTAAGCGTCACACATGGCTCCGGATTTGTCTTTACTTCCATCATCGATGAGCAGCAATTCAAAGTCTGTATATTCCTGCCCCAGCACGCTGTCTACACAGCGGGCCAGGAAGTATTCCGCATTATATACAGGAATAATAATAGAAACCGCAGGGGTTCCCGCATTTTCTCCCTTCACAGGTCCATCCTCCTTTTGCGTCTGTACACTTCTAGCTTTTCCATATTTACACGATTCGCTTGAATTTCTTTTCAATCTCCTGCTTCGACATGGAGATAATCGTAGGCCGTCCATGGGGGCAGTTATAAGGATTATCCAGTGTCAGAAGCTCCTCGATCAGCTCCTTCGCCTCCGCCGTGGACAGACGCTGGTTGCCCTTGACTGCAGCCTTGCAGGACATGGAAGCGATCTTATCCAGAATCATCTCGGTGTTTTTTCCGCTGACGTATTCCAGATCGTCTAAGATCTCCATGAATAAGTCTTTTTCCGCCAGCCCGTACAGATTGGCCGGAACAGCGCTGACCGCGTATTCCTTGCCGCCAAAGGGCTCGATCTCGAAGCCCAGCTCCTGAAAATAGTCCTGATATTCGGCAAGCTTCGCCGCCTCCTGCATATTCAGGGTCAGGATCAGGGGCGGGCTGACCATCTGAGACGTGATCTCCTTGTTCGCCAGCGTTTTGACCGTCCGCTCGTACAGAACCTTTTCGTGGGCTGCATGCTGATCAATCATGTAAAATTTATCTTCGAACTGTACCAACCAGTAAGTTTCAAATAACTGACCAATGATGATAATGTCGGATTTTGTCTTGGGATTCAGGAGTCGGTGGTCGAAGAGATCCTGCTGCTCATATGCTGTGTCCGGGGCCTTCTCTATCCGAGTCACCCGGTACACGCCATCCTCCCGCAGAATCCCCGGCTCCACAGCACGCTCCGGTACAGGTGTTTTCTCTTCCGCCTGTACCACCGGCTGTTCCTGCTGCCGTTTTTCTATCTTTGGCTCCAGCATCGCCAGCTCCTCATTACTGAAGATCGAATCCTCCTTCAGCACTGGCTTCGCTTCTACCTGCTTCGCTACCTTCTTCTCCTCAAATTCCGCGTTGACCCGCTTTCGCATCTGAGCCATAAAATATTCCAGATTCCGCTCCTGCGGGGTCGGGGTCTGCTCCGGTTTTGCCACCGGTGCTGCCGCCGTGCTTTTCTGCCGTGTCAGACTGCTGAGCGGATTTACCCCATTTCCCGGAACGGGCTCTGCCGTCTCTTTCTTCTCCGGCTCCTCTTCGACCAGCTTCACCTCTGGAATCAGCTCCCGTCCCATAAGCCCCTGATGCACCGTTTCTCTCACGAACCGGTACAGCTGCTCCTGGTTAGAGAATCGTAACTCCATCTTCGTCGGATGCACATTCACATCCAGGAGCCCGCCGTCTATCGTAAAATGCAGCGCCGTAAACGGGTACTTATGCTGCATCATGAAGGTCCGATAGCCCTCTTCGATGCCCCGGGCGATCACATTACTCTTAATATATCTTCCATTGATAAAATAGTTCTCAAATCCTCTGTTTCCCCTGGACACCGCCGGTTTCCCGATAAAGCCCGTAATCCGCACCGGCCCCTGCTCTGCGTCGATCTCCGCCAGATTGGCCGCGATCTCCCGGCCATAGATATGGTAAATCACATCCTTCAGGTTATGATTGCCCGAGGTGTGAAGCTTTGTCTGTCCATTGTTGATGAACTGGAAGGAAATGTCAGGACGGGACAGAGCCAGACGCTCCATCAGATCGCTGATATAACCGGCCTCGGTCATGGGGGACTTTAGAAACTTCCGCCTGGCCGGGGTGTTATAAAAGAGACTCCGCACCAGAAAGGTGGTGCCGTCCGGCGCAGCCATATCCTCCAGCTTCTTCTCCGCGCCGCCCTCGATGACATAGCGGACGCCAGCGTCCGCGTCCCTGGTCTTCGTAATCAGCTCCACCATGGCGATGGACGCGATACTAGACAAGGCCTCACCGCGGAATCCCAGAGAAGCCACATGAAACAGATCCTCCACCACCCGGATTTTACTGGTGGAATGGCGCAAAAAGGCAACTGCCACCTGGTCGCGGTCGATGCCGCTTCCATTGTCAGTCACCCGGATAAAGGAGGTGCCGCCGTCCCGGATTTCCACCGTGACCGCCGTAGCCCCCGCGTCGATGGAATTTTCCACAAGCTCCTTGACCACGGAGGAGGGCCGTTCGATGACCTCTCCCGCCGCGATCTGATCGATTGTTTTCTGATCCAGTACCTGAATATTTGCCATCCGATCACCACCTGTTCTTAATCTTATTCTGCAGCCGATAGATGGTATTGAGCGCGTCCAGCGGCGTCATATTACCCAGATCCATGTCCCGGATCTCGGTAATGATATCGTCGTCCTTCACCGTATCGAAAAGGGAGATCTGCTCGGACTCCATGCTCATTTCCACCGGCAGGGCCTTCGGCTTCAGAGAAATATCCGCTTCGCTTAACTCCTCCACCAGCTCCTTTGCCCGGGCAATGACCGGCTCGGGCACGCCCGCCAGCTTGGCCACCTGGATGCCGTAGCTTTTATCCGCGCCGCCCCGGATGATTTTCCGCAGGAACACAATGTCGTCGCCCTTTTCCTTGACGGCGATGCAGTAGTTATTCACGCCCGCCAGGGAGCCCTCCAGCTCAGTCAGCTCATGGTAATGGGTGGCGAACAGGGTCTTGGCCCCGAGAATCTTCGGATTGCTGATGTATTCAATGACCGCCCAGGCGATGGCCAGGCCGTCGAAGGTGCTGGTTCCCCTTCCGATCTCGTCGAGAATCAGAAGGCTGTTGCCGGTGGCGTTCCGTAAGATATTCGCCACCTCTGTCATTTCCACCATAAAAGTACTCTGTCCGGAAGCCAGGTCGTCAGAAGCGCCCACACGGGTGAAAATCCGATCTACGACGCCGATCTTCGCGCTGTCCGCCGGAACGAAGCTGCCGATCTGAGCCATCAGCACGATGAGAGCCACCTGGCGCATGTAGGTGGATTTTCCGGCCATATTCGGGCCGGTGATGATGGAAATCCGTTTGGCGTTATTATCGAGATATGTATCGTTGGGAATGAACATGTCGTTATCGATCATCTGCTCCACCACCGGATGGCGGCCGCCCTTGATGTCGATGATTCCCTTTTCGTTCATCTTCGGGCGCACAAAATGATTCCGCTCCGCCACAAAGGCCAGGGACGCGAACACATCCACCATGGCCACAGCCTTGGCAGTCTTCTGAATCCGCAGCACCTGGGAAGCAATGTTGTCCCGCAGCTCGCAGAACAGGCCGTATTCCAGAGCTGTCAGCTTCTCTTCGGCCCCCAGAATCGTATCCTCCAGTTCCTTCAGCTCCGGCGTAATATAGCGCTCCGCGTTGGTCAGGGTCTGCTTGCGCATCCAGGTCCCGGGAACCATATCCTTGTAGGAGTTGGTGACCTCCAGATAATAACCGAATACTTTATTGTACTTGATTTTCAGATTTTTGATACCTGTCTTGTCCCGCTCCTCGGCCTCCAGCTTTGCCAGCCAGCTCTTGCCCTCGGTCTTGGCCTTCCGGAAGCGATCCACATCCTCATGATAGCCGTCCTTGATGATGTCGCCGTCCCGGATGGAGATGGGCGGATCCTCCTGAATAGCTTTTTCAATCATAGCCTGGATATCCGTCAGCGTATCCAGATCCTCCCGCAGCTCACAGAGAAGCGGAGAGGAAAAATCTTCCAGTAATGTGTGGATATGGGGCAGCATTTCCAGAGATGTCCGGAACGCAATCATATCTCTGGGATTGGCTGTCTTATAACTGATACGGCCAATCAGACGCTCCAGATCATAGATGGGATTCAGGTATTCCCTCAGCTCTTCCCGACTGATTACATGCTGATTCAGCTCCTCGATAGCCGCATGGCGCTTCTCGATCTCCGCCCGGTCAATGAGGGGCTGCTCCACCATGCCCCGAAGGGTTCTAGCCCCCATGGCGGTCTTTGTCTTATCCAGCACCCACAGAAGCGAGCCCCGCTTCAGCTTTTCCCGCAGGGTCTCTGTCAGCTCCAGATTTCTCCGGCTGGAGCTGTCGATGATCATGTATTTGCCGATGGTATAGGTCTTAAGGTGGGTCATATGGGTCAGGGGCTGCTTCTGAGTCTCATAAAGGTATTTCAACAGAGCGCCCGCTGCGATCATACCACAGCTTAAATCTGTAAGGCCAAGTCCCGCAAGATTTGCTGCCTGAAAATGCTCCAACAGGGTATTTTTACATAATTCGTCGTCAAAATACCATGACTCCAACGGGTAAAGGGCGATATTCAGACGGAACTTCAGATCCTCCAGGTCCACGCCGCTCATGGAAAATGCCTCGTTGCAGATGATCTCCGCAGGGGCAAATTTATTGATCTCATCCAAAAGCTTCCGCTCTGAATCCACCTCGGTCACCAGATAATCGCCGGTGGTAATGTCCGCTGTGGAAATCCCGTAACGATCGGACAGATAAACGATACACATCAGATAATTATTCTTCGTCTCATCGGCGGTGCTTAAGTTTGTACCCGGCGTCACGATGCGCACCACATCCCGGGCCACCAGGCCCCTGGCTTCCTTCGGATCCTCTATTTGCTCGCAGATGGCCACCTTATAGCCTCTGGACACCAGCCGGTTTAAGTATCCCTCTACAGCATGATAAGGAACGCCACACATAGGTGCGCGTTCCTCCAATCCACAACTCTTTCCTGTTAATGTCAGTTCCAGTTCCCGGGACGCGATCTTCGCGTCGTCAAAAAACATTTCATAAAAATCGCCCAGACGATAGAATAGTATGCAGTCCTTGTATTGCTCCTTGGTCTTCAGGTACTGCTGCATCATGGGTGTCAGTTCCGCCATGAATTTTCCTCCTAGCTGTTGCTGGAAACGGTTCCGGTCTCCGCATCCACCTGTACCACAGCTCCGCTCTTCAGTATTTCCGTCGCGTTGGCCGCGTTCACTATAACCGGAATATCCAGGGTCAGGCCTACGATGGCCGCATGGGAATTGCTTCCTCCATGCTCCGCAATGACTGCCTGGGCGCTTTTGAGCTCCGGCAGCATCTCATTGGTAGTCTCCGGTACAACGACGATATCGCCGGCCGCGAAATTTTTCTTCAATTCCTCTGCGTCCTTCGCCACACAGATCGGGCCGCAGACCTTCTTCTTGGTATAGCCCTTACCTTTGACCAGAATCTTACCCGCTACCTGTACCTTGATCAGGTTCGTGGTTCCGGTCACGCCAAGGGGTACGCCCGCGGTCAGAACCGTCAGATCACCTCTGGATACCAGACCGGCCTCCTCTGCGGCAGCCACCGCGCTGTTGAACAGAGCGTCCGCATCCTCCTCCTTCGGGAGAAGCAGCGGCTGTACGCCCCAGTACAGGTTCAGCTGACGGCATACGTAATCATCCATACAGCAGCCGATGATCATGCAGCCCGGATGATGCTTGGCTACCATTCCCACCGTACGGCCGGACTTGGTGACTGTGATAATCGCCGACGCGTGCAGGTCCACGGCTGTGGTGCAGGTCGCATGGGAAACGGCGTTGGTGATATCCGTACGATCTTCGATGCTCCGGCGCTTGAAACGCTCATCATAATCAATATCCGCCTCGGTACGCAGGGCAATCTTCACCATGGTCTTCAGGGCCTCTACCGGATACTGACCGGAAGCAGTCTCGCCGGACAGCATAATGGCACTGGTACCCTGGTAAATGGCGTTGGCCACGTCAGAGGTCTCCGCACGGGTTGGGCGCGGATTCTTCATCATGGAATCCAGCATCTGGGTAGCAGTGATAATCGGCTTGCCTGTCTCAAAGGCCTTGCGGATCAGCTTCTTCTGGATACTCGGCACCTCTTCTAAGGGAATCTCCACGCCCATGTCGCCGCGGGCAATCATGACGCCGTCGGCCACGCGCAGGATCTCGTCCACATTTTTAATACCCTGATCATTTTCCACCTTGGCAATGATCTTGATGAAATTACAGTTGTTTTCTTCCAGGATCCGACGGATCTCCAGAATATCGTCTGCAGTCCGGGTGAAGGAAGCAGCGATGTAATCAAAGCCCTCTTTCACCGCAAACAGAATATCGTCCTTATCCTTTTTGCTGATAAACGGCATCTTCAGCTCGACGCCCGGCACATTAATACCCTTCTTATTGGAAACGGTTCCACCGTTCTCCACGCTGCAGATGATCTCTTTCTCGGTCACCTTTACAACCTTCAGGCCGATGAGACCGTCGTCGATCAGGATGGAATCGCCTTCCTGTACGTCTTTTACCAGGTTTTTGTAGGTAATGGAGACCTTTCCTTCATTTCCAAGCACATCCTCGGTGGTCAGCACGAAGGTCTGTCCCTTCTTCAGCTCTACCTTTCCTTTTTCAAATTCGCCGGTCCGGATCTCCGGTCCCTTTGTATCCAGAAGCAATGCAACAGGCAGCCCCAGCTCTTCCCGGACCTTCTTTACACGCTCCAGCTTTCCTCTCTGCTCCTCATGGGTTCCATGGGAGAAATTCAGTCTTGCTACGTTCATGCCTGCCAGCATCAGTTCACGAATCACTTCTTCGGATTCGGAGGCAGGTCCCAGAGTACAGATAATTTTCGTTTTTCTTAATTTCATGGTCATCTTCTTCTCACTCCTGTTTTCTTTTCTCTATCTTTTCCATTTTACCCGCCCATTATAACACCAGAAAAGAAGCGCCGTCAAGAAACGGCGCTGTAAAAGTTATCGAAAATTTATCTGTATTTTTTTACCTTTATTTAACAAAATAGGCGTAATTGGAAATGGCGTTTGTATAGTCTCCCTCCGTTGTTCCATCCGGGTTCACAAGCCATTCCCCGTCCGCTCCCTTAAGCCGGGCCTGCGCCACATTGCCGCCGGAGCGAAGCGCCGCGTTTGGAACTTCAAACACAGCTTTCCCATCCTCAAGGGACGCCGTATAAAAGTTTGTGCCATTTACCTGCAGGGACACCGCCGTACCTTCCGGCACCTCTGTCTCCACTACAATCCGTACATTTCCCCGTTCGGACGTCTGATCCACTTCCGATATCCAGGTCAGGCTGGAATTGGCATAATATCCGAAGGATTTCCGCAGGCTTTCCACAGACGCGAACTGCTCATCCATCCAGGACAGCCGTTCCTTCATAAAGCGCTTGAGCTCCGTAATTCCCTCGTCAAATTTCTGACCCTCGAAGGTTCCCATGCAGCCGCCCCAGCGGGCGTCGTTGGCCTTCGCTGCCGGACGTAATTTTTCCGCATACTGATCGATGGTTCCGCCGTCCCGGATCAGCTCCTCCAGCACGGTTTCCCTTATTGTCTGATACTTTTCCCAAAGCAACATCAGAAAATAAGGATCCCGGATCAGATAGCGGTTCCATTGTACTATCTGGTAGTAAGCCTCGTTGGCATAGTAGGCGCTGGTGGTACACCACTCTTTTGTATACCAGGTGTTCAGTGTGTACATACTGTTGCCCCAGCCCCAGTCGTAATCCCAGGCCGGTCCCAGGGACCAGAGACCCTCCAGATCTTTGTACAGATATACGCTGTTCTTCATGGCGTCCCAGTTCATGGTAAATTCGCAGAGCAGAAAATTCGTCAGAAGGGAATCCATATCTATCAGTTCCGAATAATGCTTTCCGTCATTTTCACTGTCCTGATATTCCCGTTCTTTATAGGAAACGCCTTCCCGCGCGAACTGATTCGCATAATTGCAGTATCCTTCCTCCGCCACTTCGTAGTGGATATCAGACTCGTGATAACAAAAATCGGAAGAATGAAGGGCGTATTCCAGCGTCTGGATCTGTCTGCCTATCTCCGCGCGCAGGGTTTTACTGGTCTCCCCATTCTCCGGATCTGCAAATCCAATAGGCTCATGGTAGGCCGTCGTAAGCGTACTGTGGCGGTTTCTGGAATCCAGCTCCAGAAGCACGCCGCCTGTGGGCTCAGGAATTTTTTCTCCGTCCAGATAGTCTGTGACGGTAAATCGGGTGGGATAATCTGTGCCGTTCGCCGCGTTCCAGTCCGCCAGACCGGCTGACTCAAACACGCCCGTATCAATCCAGGACATATCCCGCTCCAGCTCCTCCTGCAGGACATTTCGGAATCCCTCCCGATAAGCCGCCGCGTCCTGCCCCGCAATATTCAGATCCTTTGCGATTCCCTTTGCGATCTGTTCCGCCAGTTCTCTCCAGTTATAGATATCGATCCGATTCTTCCCCACACGAATCTGTTCACAGAGCTGATAGACTCCATAATATTCCCCATTGTAAATCAGGGTCACCTGCCGGGAATCCATGAAGTACTCCGCTCCCAGATCGGCAGACAGGCCATAGGCCAGCTGATCCCGCAGCAGCGTGGAATCAATGGCATTGGCCAAAAGTACCCAGTGGCGCTTTTCTCCCATTCCCAACAGTCCGCTTTTTTCATCCAGATGAAGCTTGAAGGGTCTCTTCGGCAGCTCTGCCGTACTGTTTCCCCGCAGGTGAATGGTTCCGGTTCCCTGGTAAAGCTCTTCCGGGGAATAACCCGGGCCTTCCAGACTCACTTCCACCGCTGTGTCTGTCTCCTTTTCCACCTCTTCATAAGCCGTATCACTATTCAGGGACAGAACAGGAAGCACACTGAAATACCTGGAATCCTCATAGACGCTGCCATCCTTCAGCGTCACCTCCACCCGGATAAACTGCTCCACATCCTCCGCCGTCGGCGTATAACCGCACAGCTTTTTCTCCCGCAGCCGCTCTTCGCTTCCCGCATACCAGACGCAGCTTTTTACATCCCGATTGCCGACGTGGAACACATCCAGCTTCAATTCCCGTCCAGCCTCCACGCAAGAAGCCAGGATCTGGACATCTCTGTCCTTGTATTCCGTATAAATATGTTTGTAGACGCACATTAACAGAATCGCGCCCAGCACCAGCGCTCCATAGCGAAGCAGCCGGTAGGGTGAGCGCTTCCATTTTCCTGTCTTTATCTCCATCGTATTCTCCATCTGCAGCTTCATTTTCAGCAGGTTATTCTATGCTAACTATATATTATTACAGATTTACAGTCAAAACCCAATACACAATCCCAGCTATCTGTCCGTTATTTTTCATTTTATGCAAAAAGGACAGGCCCTTTTGAAAGGCCTGTCCTTAAAAGCTTTGTATTTATACCAGATTTTTGATGATATCGAAGCAGTCGAAGGTGGCGAAATAATCCTTCGGAGTCTCCGCCCGACGGATAAGCTGGGCGCTGCCGTCCTCTTTTAAAAGAATCTCAGCGGATTTCAGCTTGCCGTTGTAGTTGTAACCCATGGCAAAGCCGTGCGCTCCGGTGTCGTGAATTACCAGGAAATCACCCCTGTCTACCTTGGGAAGCGGACGGTCGATGGCAAACTTATCGTTGTTCTCACAAAGGGAACCGGTCACATCGTAGATATGGTCACAGGGCTCATTTTCCTTGCCCATCACAGTAATGTGATGGTAAGCGCCGTACATGGCCGGGCGCATCAGATTTACCGCGCAGGCGTCTACGCCAATATACTCTTTATAAGTGTGCTTCTCGTGGATGGCTTTTGTCACCAGGCAGCCGTAGGGCCCCATCATGAAACGGCCAAGCTCTGTGTAGATCGCCACGTCGCCCATGCCCGCGGGAACCATGACCTCTTCATATACCTTGCGGACGCCCTCGCCGATAACGCGGATGTCGTTGGGCTCCTGATCGGGACGGTAGGGAATACCCACGCCGCCGGACAGGTTGATGAAGCGGATGTCCGCGCCGGTCTCCTTCTTCAGGCGGACTGCCAGCTCAAAGAGCACCTTGGCCAGCATCGGATAGTAGTCATTGGTAACGGTGTTGCTCGCCAGGAACGCATGGATACCGAAATGCTTCGCGCCCTTCTGCTGCAGTACCCGGTAAGCGTCGAATAACTGCTCCTCGGTCATGCCGTACTTGGCGTCGCCGGGATTGTCCATAATGTCGTTGCTGATCTGGAAGATTCCGCCCGGATTGAACCGGCAGCTGATGGTCTCCGGGATATAGCCCAGAGTCTTCTCCAGGAAATCAATGTGGGTATAGTCATCCAGGTTAATGATGGCGCCGATTTTTGCCGCGTAAGCGAACTCCTCAGCCGGAGTGTCATTGGAAGAGAACATGATATCATCGCCCTTGACGCCAATCTCATGGGACAACATCAGCTCTGTCATGGATGAGCAGTCGCAGCCGCAGCCGTACTCCCGTAAAATGTTAATCAGAAACGGATTCGGCGTAGCCTTTACCGCGAAATATTCTTTATAGCCCTTATTCCAGGAAAATGCTTCCTTTAAAGCCTTTGCATTCTCACGGATCCCCTTCTCGTCATAGAGATGAAACGGGGTCGGATAGGTTTTTGTAATCTCCTGTAACTGCTCCAGTGTTACAAACGGTTCTTTTTTCATTGGTGACGTTCCTCTTTTCCTAGTTTGATCTGGTTTTTATCAATAAAGTCTGCAATTTCTACAGTTTGCTCCTGACTATTATAACCATATTTTCTATCGTTTGTAAATGAAATTAGAAATTTCACAGATTTTTCTTTTTTTCATAAGATATCAGGAATAGTTTTATGGAAAGGAATCACTTCATGGCGGATTATCGAAACCAGAATTCCATGCGCTGC
Organism: Laedolimicola sp.; assembly: GCF_051972735.1. NCBI lineage: Bacteria > Bacillati > Bacillota > Clostridia > Lachnospirales > Lachnospiraceae > Laedolimicola > Laedolimicola sp. Next base: position 50,156 of record NZ_JBOKYU010000006.1, read on the forward strand.
TCCTGTATGCGGGATCCTCTGCGCGGTCTTGCGCTGGCCATCGCCTATGTGCCCTGGCAGTACTGGGATCAGACCTACGACCTGGAAAAAGCCCTGCAGTGCGGGACCATATTTCCGGAGTTAAATAAACCATTTTCAGGAAAGCGGGGTGGCTGCAGATGATGAGAAATAATTGTCAATCGCCCGTAAGACCCTGTCCCCAGCCAAGAAATGCCACCGGCTGTCCCATACCGACGGTTCCCCAGAGTGGCCCCGGCCCGGTTCGTCCCAGGGACTCCTGCTCCTGCAGCGATCTTTCGAAGGAACAGCTGCTCCGCCGCATCGCCACCACCGGCTTCGCCTGCGTGGACGCCTGCCTCTATCTGGACACTCATCCGGAAGACACGGAAGCCATCGCTTATTTTGAGAAACAGAACCAAATGTATCGGGAAGCTCTTCATGAATATTCCACCCAGTACGGCCCGCTGACGCTGTCCCACGTCCATAATCCGAAGGATTACTGGACCTGGGCAGACCAGCCGTGGCCGTGGCAATAGAAGGGAGGACGCGCTTATGTTTAATTATGAAAAACGGTTGGAATATCCCATTCACATCAAGGAGACGAATCCGAAGCTGGCGAAGGCGATTATTACCCAGTATGGAGGCCCCAACGGCGAGCTGGGCGCTTCCATGCGTTATCTGTCCCAGCGGTATACGATGCCTTATAAGGAATGTATGGCAACACTTACGGATATCGGCACCGAAGAGCTGGGGCACTTCGAAATGATTGCCACCATCGTCCATCAGCTGACCCGGAATATGTCCATGGAAGAACTGAAGGCCTCCGGCTTTGAGGACTATTATGTGGATCATACCCTGGCGCTCTGGCCCCAGGCGGCTTCCGGGACGCCCTTTACGGCTGCCATGTTCCAGTCGGTGGGCGATCCGATTACAGATCTGACCGAGGATATGGCAGCAGAGGAAAAAGCCCGCACCACCTACGACAACATCTTACGGCTTTGCGTGGATTCTCCGGACGTCACCGACGCCATCCGGTTCCTGCGGGCGAGAGAGGTTGTACATTTCCAGCGATTCGGTGAAGCCCTCCGGATCGTGCAGGATAAGTTAAATTCGAAGAACTTCTACGCCTTTAACCCGGCATTTGATACGGGAACCACCGGCTGCGGATGTAATTCCTGATTGCGTTTTACAGGCAGCAAACCGATGGAAAACTAAGTTTCTACTTTGTATACACGAAGGGGGAGCTGCTTTACGCAGTTCCCCTCTTTTCGTACATTATGCTTTCTCCACATATATAATTCCAAAAGCGTTCGGTCCGATATGGGTACCGATGGCTGCGCCAATCTGCAGCCGGCCCATGGTTTCAATTCCATGATTTTTTAACTTTTCTTCGAACTGTCCACAGTTCTCAGTACCGCTGGTGTAGATGGAATATTTCGGCCAGGCGTCGTCCACCGGATGCTCCTCCAGCCATTTCAGCATAAAGCTCACGGCCTTATTTTTTCCGATGGCTTTTCCGATAACGCCCACGCCTCCCTCTTCGGTCAGTGTAATCAGGGGCTTGAGCCTTGCCAGTTCGCCGATCATGGCCGCTGTTTTGCTGATACGGCCTCCCTTTTGCAAAAACTCCAGTGTATCTACCATGGCGATAGCGTGTACCCTGGTCTTGAAAACGTCCGTCCGCTCCGCTACTTCCGCAGCGCTCTTTCCTTTCTCAATGAGTTCCTGCGCATAATCCGCCAGAATCTGGATCACACCCGTAGCTGTCAGGGAATCAATGAGATAAATCCCCTCATAATCCACCATTTGTTTTGCCAGTACCGCGCTCTGGTACGTGCCGCTTAAAGCGGACGACAGGAGAATCGCCACAACCTCATCCCCATTCTTCTTCGCCTGCTCAAACAGTTCCAGAAAGGCCTGGGGCGACGGCTGGGAAGTCTGCGGGAATTCGCCGCCGTTCACCAGCAAATCGTAGAACTTATCCTTCGTCAGATCCACGCCGTCCCGATATTCCCTTCCGCCGATATTTACGCTGATGGGTACAAATAAAAAGCCTTTTTCCTCCGCTTCCTTCTTCGTCAGCTCCGAAGAAGAATCTACCAATATCTTTATCATCCAATTACCTCGTCTGCCATATTTGCAATCAGGTCGAAGAGCTTTACGATTTCCTCGGAGCGGTCCCAGCCGATCCGGTTCATCAACTCGTCCACAAATTTCAAGATTCGCTCATGCTCCCGCTCGTAACTTTCCGCCCTCTCCATCCGAAAGGTCACATAAAGCTGCCGCTTATCCCGCTCCGAACGAGTCCGTATAATCAGTTCTTTCTTCTCCAGACTGTTCAGAATCCGATTCATCTGGGATTTCAGAATCTTCGTCGCATTACACAGATCTGTGGCCGTAAGCTCCTCCGGCTTTTCGCTCTTCTGATTCCGGTACAAAATGCCACAAATCAGAAATTCATTGTACGGCAGTCCGGATACCAACCTCTCATTGTTAATCGCCATTGATAATTTCAGCCAGCCCTTCAGGACCTCTTCTCTGGTCGCTTCCATCCTTTGCTCCTCCCTCCTGCATGCTTCATATTCGTTCACAAAATGAACAGTTCACATAGTAAACTATTAATTTCAGACTGTCAAGTACTTTTTGCAGAATTCAAAAGGGAGCACAGGCCAAATAGCCTGCGCTCCCCGCTTTTCCGTTCTTTTTTCTATTTTACTATCGAAAACTGATATCCGGTCTTCGTCCGGTACACCTCGCCCGCTTTTACAATAGGACTCTTGAAATTCTCATGATGGCAGGCGTCCGGGAAGTACTGGGATTCAAAGCAGACTGCGCTTCGTCTCACATACGTATGGCCACCCTTTCCCCCCTTCTCGTTCTCCAGGAAATTAGCGGCATACAGCTGGATACCGGGAGCGTCCGTGGACACCTCCATGCAGATACCGCTCTTATCGGAAATGAGTCTGCCGCACAACGCGTATGTTCCCTCATTCTTCAATACATAATTGTGATCGTAGCCGCCGGCCAGCTTCAGTGGCTCGTAGTCCGCGTCAATCCGCTCGCCGATGGTATGTTCTGTACGGAAATCCATGGGTGTGCCCTCTACGCTTCGGATCTCGCCTGTAGGAATGAGTCCCGCATCACCCGGTGTAAAGGCGTCTGCGTCCAGCCATACCTTCTGCTCCAGCACCGAATCAGACTCCTGACCGTCCAGATTAAAGTAGGAATGATTGGTCAGGTTAAAGATGGTATCCCGGTCTGCCTTACCTTCATAAGCAATCTGCAGCTCACCGCCATCCGTCAGTGTGTAGGATACGGTGATATCCGCATTGCCCGGATACCCCTGATCCCCATCGGGACTATGTAGGGAAAACTCTACCTTATTGTCGTCAGCGATGATCGCTTTCCACATTCTGGTAAAATACATATCCGGGCCGCTGTGCAGGTTGTTCTCGCCATTATTTTTCACAAGTGTGTAATCCTTGCCCGCAATGGTGATAACGGCCCCTCCGATACGGTTGGCATTCCGGCCCACGACAGCTCCCAGATCCGGTCCGTTGACCTCATAGCCCGCTACATCTTCATAGCCCCAGACCACATCACGGAGCGTGCCGTCCTTATCCGGCACGTGAAGCTCCGCCAGTACCGCGCCCAGATTCAGGACAGCCGCCTTCATGCCTTTTCCATTTTCCAGTATGTATTTCTTTACCTTCTGTCCGTCCTTCGTGGTGCCGAATTCTTCCACCCGAATGCTCATACTTTACCCCTTTTCATTCTTTAGTCTTTTTTGGTTCCTTTTAAATACAGATACCAGTATACGATGCCGATAGCTGCTCCGCCGATAAGGTTGCCCAGAGTTACCGGCAGCAGATTCTTCGTCAGCGCCGCGCCCAGATTCACAGCTGTGTTACCCACGCCGTAGATAGAATTACTGAAGATGCCTACCATCAGATAGTACATATTCGCAATGCTGTGCTCGAAGCCGGCCATAACGAAGATCATAATCGGAAAATAAAGTCCCGCAATCTTGCTGGCTACGGTCTTACCCGCAAAGGACATCCAGACAGCCAGACATACCATCATGTTGCAGACGATGCCGCGGAATACAGCGTCGCCGAAGCTTAAAGCCACCTTGCCTGCCGCCACAGACATCACCACATCCAGAAGTCCCTTGTCAAGCAGAGACGGGCTGTGTCCGAAAGCTACCAGAAAAGCCAGGAGCGAAGAGCCTGCGAAGTTACCAAGGTATACGAAAACCCAGTTTTTCAGAACGCCGGAGAATTTCACTTCTCCCTCCAGAAGCGGAATAACCAACAGACAGTTGCCGGTGAAAAGCTCGCTTCCCGCAATCAGTACAAGAGCCAGTCCCGCCGGGAACATGCAGGCGCCAACCAGCTTGCCCAGAGCTCCGCCGATGGTCGCCGTTGCCATCTCATAGGCGATACCGCCGATACCGATGAAGATACCGGCCATAATGCCGAGGATAAACAGCTTGAGCGGCGGTGTATTCACCTTTCCTTTTCCGATTCCCACATAATTTTTTGCAATTTCCGCAGGTGTGTTCATGAAACAAAACCTCCTTTTTTATTTGTTAAAATTATAACGTTCTCGTAAAGGTATGACCATCGTACAATGTGTATGAATGAAGTCTACTTTGTATGTCTATTTCACATGCTCATGCGTAAACAGATGATCCTGACAATACTCATAATTGCCGTTGCACTTGGAGCAGTACCGGAATACCAGATCGTCGCCGTCCTTCTCCGTCCTGCCACAGACTGCGCATCTGTGAACGCTGGCCCGTTTCTCGCCCTGCTGCACGCTCCGGTTATATACCTGTCTTCTGTGTACCTCCTTCGGGGAGTACCGACGCATGGTTTTCATACTGAAGAAGAAAATCAGGAAGTTGCCAAGGGACACCAGAGCCATAACCGCATAAGCCGGATGGGCGATGATGCCTGCCTGATACAGAGTCAGAAGCGTCTGAACCGAAAGATACGGTGCTGCAAATCCCGCCACGATAGTTACGCCAAAGTACACCGCATTGATGATACCAAGCCATTTTGCCTTAATCGGAATGATAAAAAACAGCAGGAACTGCATGTTCGGATAAGTGGCCGCAAAAGCGAAAAACAGCGAATAGTTCAGATAATAGGTGCCGAACATGGGGCCAATATTCGCACCGAACACGTAACAGCTTAAGAAAGCTGCCACCACATGAAGCAGCATACCTGTCAGCAGATACAGGTTAAAGCGAAACGCGCCCCACTGCATCTCCAGCACCTTGCCGATGGAATAATACAGGTACATGCTGATCAGGAAGAAAAACAGCCCTGTGGAAGGTGGGTAAATGATAAAGGTCACGATTCTCCAGATCTGGCCGTGCAGGATGGCGGTGGGATCGAGAGACAGGTATCCGGTATAGAAATCGGGCGCCACCACATTAATCACATACCCCAGCGCATAAAGAATAATCACATAATACATCAGATTGTGAATCGCGTAGCGGCCATATTTTTTCTCCAGCTTGTCTATCCAGTTCATAAAAAATAATTCATCCTTTCCTATCAAAAATGTCTGTGACACAAGATTTCCGGGCCGTGGAAACTGTATTTCCACGAATCCCGGAAACATTTTCAGACAATTTTATTATAGGCGGGAAGCCTCTGTTTGTCAACCGGAGGCAATGGTCTTTCCTTCTCCCCTCTCTTTTTCCGGAGGCACCTGCCGCGGACGCCGACGCAGGGGAATACACACCTCGTCCCCCACCTGCAGGTTGTAGACATTGATGTAGGGATTGACGTAAAGAAGCGCCCCGAGAGGCACCCGGTAACGGCGGCTTAAGGCATAGAGAGTGTCCCCTTTTTCGACCGTATGCAGAAATCCCATGCATTTTTCCATAAAATCCGGTTCCTTTTCTTCCTATTTATATACATTTACTGTATGCAATCCGGAAAATCCTGTTACCTCTGCGCCTTTTTGTTAAACTTTCCATAAATTGTTTATATTTTTTTTATTTGATTTCAAAAATTTTGTGTCGTATAATGTACATTAGTGTCTAAGAAACCTTTTGCTGTCATTTAGAAAAGGAGGGAGGCGGAGAAATCCGCCGTATATTTTTTATGAATAATTCAACTATCTATACACTGGGAATCGACATCGGTTCCACCACTGTAAAAGTAGCTATTTTAAATGAGAAGCAGGAGCTTCTCTTCTCTGATTATGAGCGCCATTTCGCCAACATCCAGGAGACCCTGGC
>NZ_JBOKYU010000006.1:56424-78680 GCF_051972735.1 Laedolimicola sp.
GGCTTCTCTGCTTGAAAAGGCGGAAGGAAGGCTTGGCAATCTGACCGTCTATCCGGCCATCACCGGATCAGGCGGACTGACCCTGGCGAACCATCTGGGCGTGCCCTTCGTACAGGAAGTCGTAGCTGTAGCGACGGCTCTGGAGCAGACAGCTCCCCAGACCGACGTGGCGATAGAGCTTGGCGGTGAGGACGCAAAAATCATTTACTTCGAGGGCGGCAATGTGGAGCAGCGTATGAACGGTATCTGCGCCGGCGGTACCGGTTCCTTCATCGACCAGATGGCTTCTCTTCTGCAGACGGACGCCACCGGTCTGAATGAGTACGCCAAGAACTATCATTCCCTTTATACCATCGCGGCCCGCTGCGGCGTATTTGCCAAGTCCGATATTCAGCCGCTGATCAATGACGGTGCCACCAAGGAAGACCTGGCCGCTTCTATTTTCCAGGCCGTGGTCAACCAGACCATCAGCGGACTGGCCTGCGGCAAGCCCATCCGGGGACACGTGGCGTTCCTGGGCGGCCCGCTTCATTTCTTATCGGAACTGAAAGCAGCCTTTATCCGCACCCTGGATCTGGATGAAGAGCACATCATTGCGCCGGAGAACTCTCACCTGTTCGCCGCCATGGGTTCCGCCTTAAGCTGCGAGCAGAAGACGAGCGCTTCCTTAAGCGATATGAAGCAGCGTCTCCAAAACCATATCCAGATGGATTTCGAGGTGGCCCGTATGGAGCCGCTTTTTGCCAATGAGCATGAATATGCCAAATTCCAGGAGCGTCACAGCCGTCATGAGGTTATGCGCGGTGATTTCCAGGCCTATGAGGGCAACTGCTTTCTCGGCATCGACGCCGGAAGCACCACCACCAAGGCTGCGCTGGTAGGTGAGGACGGAGCCCTGCTCTATTCCTTCTACAGCAGTAACAATGGTAATCCCCTGGCGACCACCATCCGCGCCATCAAGGATATCTACCGGTTCCTTCCGAAGAACGCGCGCATTGCCCGTTCCTGCTCCACCGGCTACGGCGAGGCCCTGATTAAGGCAGCCCTGATGCTGGACGAGGGCGAAGTCGAGACTGTTTCTCATTATTACGCCGCTGAATTCTTTGATCCAAACGTGGACTGTATCCTGGATATCGGCGGTCAGGATATGAAATGTATCCGCATCAAGAACCACACCGTAGACAGTGTGCAGCTGAACGAGGCCTGCTCCTCCGGCTGCGGTTCCTTTATCGAGACCTTTGCTAAATCCCTGAACTACACCGTAGAGGATTTTGCCAAGGCGGCGCTTTTTGCCAAGCATCCGATCGATCTGGGAACCCGCTGTACTGTGTTTATGAATTCCAAGGTAAAGCAGGCCCAGAAAGAGGGCGCCGAGGTGTCCGATATCTCCGCAGGTCTGGCTTACTCGGTTATCAAGAACGCATTGTTCAAGGTTATCAAGGTATCCGATGCCTCCGCTCTCGGTAAAAATATCGTGGTACAGGGCGGCACCTTCTACAATGACGCGGTTCTTCGAAGCTTTGAGAAAATCGCGGACTGCGAAGCGGTTCGTCCCGACATTGCCGGTATTATGGGCGCCTTCGGCGCGGCTCTGATCGCCAGGGAACGGTATCAGGACGGCATGGAGACCACCATGCTCTCCATTGACGAGATCAATAACCTGGAATTTTCCACCTCCATGACCAAGTGTAACGGCTGTACCAACCACTGCCGTCTGACCATCAACAAATTTTCCGGCGGACGCCGCTATATCTCCGGCAACCGCTGCGAGCGTGGTATCGGAAAAGAAAAAAACAAGGACAATATTCCGAACCTGTACGAATACAAAAATAAGCGTCTCTTCGACTATGAGCCCTTATCTGAGGAAGCTGCGAAGCGCGGAACTGTGGGTATCCCCCGTGTTCTGAATTTCTATGAGAACTATCCTTTCTGGTTCACGTTCTTTACGGATCTGGGCTACCGGGTGGTACTCTCCCCTTCTTCCACCCATAAGATTTATGAAATGGGTATTGAGTCCATTCCCAGCGAGTCTGAGTGCTACCCGGCTAAGCTGGCCCACGGTCATGTGACCTGGCTCATCCGTCAGGGCCTGAAGTTCATCTTCTACCCCTGCGTACCCTATGAGCGGACTGAGTTCCCGGATGCGGGCAACCACTATAACTGCCCCATCGTCACCTCCTACGCGGAGAACATCAAAAATAACATCGACGAGCTGTCCGGCAGCGACATCGATTTCTTTAACCCATTCCTGTCCTTTGAGAACGAGTCCATTCTGGAAAATGAACTTGTTACAGAATTTTCCAGACACTGCGGCATCTCCGAGAATGAGATCCGCGAGGCAGCCAAGAAGGGCTGGGCGGAAATGGAGCATACCCGCGAGGATATCATGCGCAAGGGTGAGGAAACCCTGGAATACATGCAGAAGACCGGCCGCCGTGGCATCGTGCTGGCAGGCCGTCCCTACCATGTGGATCCGGAGATCAACCATGGCATCCCGGAAATGATCAATTCCTACGGTCTGGCTGTACTGACCGAGGATTCTGTCAGCCATCTCCATCCGGTGGAGCGCCCGCTGTTCGTCATGGACCAGTGGATGTACCATTCCCGGATGTACGCGGCTGCCAGCTTCGTAAAGACCAGGGACGATCTGGATCTGATTCAGCTGAACTCCTTCGGCTGCGGTCTGGACGCCGTCACCACCGACGAGGTCAGCGACATTCTGACCAATTCCGGCAAGATTTACACCTGCCTGAAGATCGACGAGGTCAATAACCTGGGTGCTGCCCGCATCCGGATCCGTTCCCTTATCGCCGCTATCCGCGTGCGTGAAAACAAGGGCGAATGCCGGAGCATCGTTTCCTCCGCTTATGATCGCGTGGTCTTCACCGAGGAAATGCGCAAAGAATACACCATCCTGTGTCCACAAATGTCGCCGATTCATTTCGACATTATCGAGCCTGCCTTCCGGGCTTCCGGCTACAAGCTGGAGGTACTGCCGGATTCTGACCGGGCTGCCATCGACATGGGCTTAAAATATGTCAACAACGACGCCTGCTACCCCTCTCTGGTGGTGGTAGGACAGATTATGACTGCTGTCCTTTCCGGTAAATACGATACAAATAAGCTGGCCGTTATCATCACCCAGACCGGCGGCGGCTGCCGTGCCACCAACTACATCTCCTTCATCCGCCGGGCTCTGGCCAAGGCCGGACAGGAGCAGATTCCGGTGGTATCCCTGAACCTGAATCATCTGGAGACCAACCCGGGCTTCAAGATTACCCCGGGTCTGGCTGTAAAAGGTCTCTACGGACTGGTCTTTGGCGACATCTTCATGCGGGTCCTGTACCGGATGCGTCCTTATGAGAGAGAGGCCGGCTCTGCAGACCGTCTCCACGCCAAATGGCTGAAAATCTGTCAGGACTTCGTCTCCCAGAAGCATGTGAGCCACAAGCGCTTCGTCCAGATTTGCCGCGGCATCATCAAGGACTTCGACCGCCTGCCCATCCATGAGGATCTGAAGAAGCCCCGGGTCGGCGTGGTTGGCGAGATTCTGGTGAAGTTCTCACCCTCTGCCAATAACCATCTGGTGGAGCTTCTGGAGCATGAGGGAGCGGAAGCTGTGGTTCCGGATCTGATGGACTTCCTGCTGTACTGCTTTAAGAACAGCGAGTTCAAGGCGGACCACCTGGGCAAAAAGCGCTCCGGCGCGCGGGTAGCCCGGGCCGGTATCCAGGCCATGGAATGGCTTCGGAAGCCCGCCGCCAAGGCCTTTACAGAGAGCGTCCACTTTAACGCGCCCGGCAACATCGACGAAATGGCCGATATGGCCTCCGACATTGTATCCGTGGGCAATCAGACCGGCGAGGGCTGGTTCCTGACCGCGGAAATGCTGGAGCTGATTCACGAAGACGTGCCGAACATCGTCTGCACCCAGCCCTTCGGCTGTCTGCCGAACCATGTGGTTGGCAAGGGCGTTATCAAGGAGCTGCGGCGGCGCTATCCCACCTCCAATGTGGTAGCCATTGACTACGATCCCGGTGCCAGCGAGGTCAATCAGCTGAACCGGTTAAAGCTGATGCTGTCTACGGCCAATAAGCATCTGAAAGCTGAACAAAATAGTTCTCCGAATTAAAATTGAAACACCCGTAAGAACTCTGTAGTAATAAGGGTTCTTGCGGGTGTTTTTTATAAACCAAAACCGTGTACCCTTTATGATATAGATACACGGTTTTGATATTTTTATATTCTTTTATTTTTTCTGACTCCTATCAGACCGTTTTCTGTTCTCCCTCTTTCTCCCCGGTTCTACTAAATAGAAGCAGACACAGCGGCACAAAAATCACGCTGTCAAAATGGAAAAACCGATAGGTCGGGCCGCACAGCAGCAGCATGGTTCCATAGCTGTAAGCCAGGATCGGCAGGGTCAGCGTCATGGCTTTCCAGCCCTTGCCCTTCCGTATGAAGACAAACAGCGTACATAGAATCAGAATCAACAGGTGCGTGCCATTGTAGGAAAACAGGTAATCTACGGGACTGTTCAGCACCCACTCGTCGAAGTCATTGAGGGCTGTCCGCATGTCTTCCCGGTTCTTCACATAGCTGAAATTCCAGTCATTTTCCCGGATCTGATACTCCAGATCTGCATGCCACTCTTCTGTTCCCCGAATATCCCAGACCATCCGTGTGACCTCGTAGAACGCCTGCAGGGACAGACCCGGCGCATTCTTTATGGTCTCCGCCGTAAATTTCAGGAATTCTGCCGGATCAGTCTCCTTGATAACCGTATTTGCATTGGTTACAAACTTAAAGGAATTATAATTGCCCATCTCATAGATCTTCCAGCGCTTCTCCGGTCCAATCTTGGCGAAAAACTCCGCCGCCTCCGGGCTTAAGCTCTCCGGCGCCATCTCATGGACATTGCAGAGAATCGTCATGGGCACACCTACCGTCTCCACATAGGTCTGGTCCGGACGGCTGGCCCCCACCAGATCATAGATGGGATGCTCAATGATCCACATGCCCGCCAGCATCAGCACCAGGGAAACGGCTGCTTCCCTGCGAAGCTCCCTGAAGAACAAGAGCATCAGAATCAGCAGTGGAATCGTATACAGGATGCCATTGTGGCGCACAAGAGAAATGGAAATCAGCACCAGAATAAATACTGCCAGATTCCTTTTTTTCTTAAGCCACAGTCCATTCGTCTTCCAAATGTTGACAAGATATACGGTAAACAGCACCATGAACACCGTCAGCGCGCTGTCCTTCCACATAAAAAGCAGAATCCGGTGGGTCTGCGGATTGGCCGCCAGGAAAAACTCTGTGAGCACCAATGTCCATACCGGAAAACGCCATTTTGCCATGGTGTATACAAGGTAGCCGCAGACCAGGCTGTATAAAAGCAGCTGCATGAAAACTGCGAAGCCGTAATGATTCACTATCTTCGAAAACAGCGCGATAATCAGTGTATGGAACACCGGATGCCAGGTGTCGTACTGGTGGTTCTGTATCTGCCACCATTGATCCAGATTATCCCAGTCAAAGGAGCCCGGGAAATAAGCGTAGAAATACACCATCATCCAGATAAAGACTGCACCAAAGCCCAGCACCGCCCAAAAAATCAGACGCCGCCGTTCTTTCTTCGGATCCGTACAGGGGCTGGTCTCCGATAAAATCATACCGGAGCATCGGTACACACCCCACTGCAATCCCAGATACACCGGAATCAGCATCACCAATGCAGCCAGAAGCTTTACCTTCCAGTATTTCGTATCCATCGGCACAGCCGCCATCATCTGCGGAATCAGCCACAGCAAAAATATAAGATAGCAGGTCACCAGTCCTGTCAGAAGCTCGAGCATCACCCGCGTGCTCTTCTTCTGTTCTGCATACCAGGCTCTGGCCAGTTTTATCTGCCTACACATTTTCAATCTGCCAGTCTATGGGCTCCAGCCCATTTTTTACAAGGAATTCATTGGTCTGGCTGAAGGGACGGCTTCCGAAAAATCCCCTATATGCAGACAGAGGACTCGGATGGGGCGCCTTCAGAATCAGATGCTTCGGGTTGTTCAGCATCTGAGCCTTTTTCTGGGCCGGACTGCCCCAGAGAATGAATACAATCGGGCGATCCTGCTCATTTAAGATACGGATGGCCGCGTCGGTGAACTGTTCCCAGCCCATGCCCCGATGGGAATTGGCCTGATGAGCCCGGACGGTCAGCACCGTGTTCAGCATCAGCACGCCCTGTTTCGCCCATTTGGTCAGATAGCCGTTGTTCGGGATATAGCAGCCCAGATCGTCATGCAGCTCCTGATAGATATTCACCAGCGACGGCGGAATAGCCACATCCGGCTTCACGGAGAAGCACAGCCCGTGGGCCTGTCCGTCATTGTGATAGGGATCCTGCCCCAGGATCACCACCTTTACCTCATGGAGAGGCGTCAGATGAAAGGCGTTGAAAATGTCGTCCGCAGGCGGAAAAATCTGCCGTGTGGAGTATTCATTTTTTACGAATTTGAATAATTCCGCATAATATGGCTTGGAAAATTCCGGTTTCAACGGCTCCAGCCAGTCATTTTGAATCATAGACATGATTATATATCTCCTGTAAAAATCTGTATCTTTTATACTGTCCCGTTACAGGCGGACAGATACGCCGCGTCCCCGCAGATATTCCTTCAGCTCCCGGATCTCCAGCTCTTTATAATGGAACAGGGAAGCCGCCAACACCGCGTCCGCCTTGCCTTCCGTCAGCGCGTCGTAGAAATGCTCCTTCGTTCCCGCGCCGCCGGACGCGATGACCGGAATGGACACATTTTCCGCAATGGTGCGGGTCAGTTCCAAATCGTATCCCGCCTTGGTGCCGTCACAGTCCATGCTGGTCAACAGAATCTCACCTGCGCCAAGCCTGTCAGCCTTCATGGCCCACTCTACCGCGTCGATACCCATATCCACACGGCCACCGTTTTTATAGATATTCCATCCGCTGCCGTCAGCCCGCTTCTTCGCGTCAATGGCAACCACCACGCACTGACTGCCAAACTTGTCTGCTGCCTCGCTGATAAGCTCCGGCCGCATGATGGCTGCGCTGTTCACGGAGATTTTATCTGCGCCTTCCCTGAGCAGCGCCTTGAAGTCGTCCACAGTACGGATACCGCCGCCTACCGTAAAAGGAATAAACACTTTCTCAGCCACCCGGCGTACCATCTCCACAACCGTATTGCGCGCGTCGGAAGAGGCTGTGATATCCAGAAATACCAACTCGTCCGCTCCCGCCGCGTCATAGGCTGCCGCGATTTCCACCGGATCGCCCGCGTCCCTTAAGTTTACGAAATTAACGCCCTTCACCACGCGTCCCGCGTGTACGTCCAGGCAGGGAATAATTCGTTTTGTAAACATAGCCTAATCCTCCAGCTTCGCGAAATTTTCCAGTATCCTAAGCCCCACCCGGCTGCTCTTCTCAGGATGGAACTGGCAGGCAAACACATTGCCCTGCTCCACGGAGGCATCGATGGTCACGCCGTACTCCGTGGTGGCCTTTACGATCTGTGGATTCTCCGCCTTCAGATAATAGGAATGGACAAAATACACATAGGATCCCTCGGGCAAATCCCGGAACAGCCGGCCTTCATTCTGCAGATGCAGGGAATTCCATCCGATATGAGGTACTTTTAAGCCTTCTTTATCCGGAATTCGTAATATCTCGCCCTTCAGGATTCCAAGTCCTTCCACGCCGGGTGCTTCGTCGCTTCGCTCAAACAAAAGCTGCAGACCCAGACAGATGCCAAGAAAGGGCTTTCCCCTCTCTGCCAGCTCGTGAATCACCGGAACCAGTCCATAGCTTTTCAGCTTTTCCATGGCCTCCCCGAAATTGCCGACGCCCGGAAGAATTACTTTATCCGCGCGAAGCAATGCTTCTCTCTCACGGGTTATCAGCACCTCTTCCCCCAGGGAAAGGAGCGCCTTTTCCACGCTCTTTAAATTGCCCGCGTCATAATCGATGATTGCTATCATAATATTCACTCCTCATACAGGACCGTTTTATTGCATGATTCTTACTTAGTTTACTACAAATTAAACATTTGTGCATTACTTTTTTCGGATAAAAAAGCCGGATAAAAGAACCGGACCGCCAAAAGCGGTCCGGTTCCTGAGGGATAATGTAGCAATAAAAAGAATTATAGCGTGATTATGCTGCCAGCTTCTTGGCAAGAACTGCTGCCTCTGCGGCATCTGCGGAATATCCGTCGGCACCGATCTCATCTGCGAACTCCTTGGTAATCGGAGCGCCGCCTACCATGATCTTTACTTCGTTACGGAAATCCTCATGATTCAAAGCGTCTACCGTCTCACGCAGATCCGGCATGGTTGTGGTCAGAAGCGCGGACAGCGCAATGATCTTGGTATCCGGATTTTCACGGTAGCACTCAATAATCTTTGCAATAGGAACATCGATTCCCAGATCGATGACCTCAAAGCCTGCGCTCTCGATCATCATGGCAACCAGGTTCTTTCCGATATCATGCAGGTCATTCTTAACCGTAGCGATAATTACCTTGCCCAGGCTTCCTGTGGAGCCATTTGCAAGATGCGGCTGCAGAACTGCAACGCCCTTTTTCATGGCGCGGGCCGCTACCAGCATCTCGGATACAAAGATTTCATTTTTGGAGAACTGCTCTCCAACCTCGGACATCGCCTCTACCATACCCTGATTCAGGATTTCAGAAGCATCACAGCCTGCATCCAGAGCAGCCTGTACTGCCTTTGCTACCTTCTTCGCGCTTCCTTTAATAACAAGTTCCTTTACTTCTTCAATTTCCGGTCTCATAATCAATCATTCCTCCTGTTTTCTTATTTCTTCGGTACGCCAAAAAGGTCGTCCTTATATGCTTCGATGTATGACATACAGTAACCGTCTTCATCCAGACCAAGCAAAGCTTCTGCCGCATAGGAGACGCCCTGAATATCGCGGTCCTCCTCATCCGGCTCCAGATCCTCTACCGTCATCTGCAGCTCCTTCATAGCCAGTATGGTCGCGGACATCTCCGCGTATTTTCTGGCCTCCTCCGGAGTGAAATCGCCATCCGGAAGGGGAAGCTCCACATCCTCCAGTGTCTGCTCCTTCACCGCTCCTACAATCTTCTGCATCTCGGCGTCGGAAAGCTTCAGCATCTTCTCTGTAGTATCAATAATCGCATGCATTCCATGGTTCAGCGGATCCAGGATACCGCTGTCCAGTCCATGGGATAATACCAGGGAAGCGAAAGCATAGTTCATATATTTCCGGGCAGGCAGGCCGTGGGAAATATTGCTGATAGCGGAAGTAATATGAATGGTCGGGTATTTTGCGCGGATAGCGTCAATTACCTTGGTATTGATGGTGATTCCCGGTCCATCCTCTCTGTCCGGATCCATCAGGGCCGCAGCCTCGATGATGGGGTCAATGTGGATTCTGGACGGATCAATTCCATACTCCTCTGCCTTCTTCATAATATTATCAAAGACACGCAGACGGTCTGCCGCGGACTTGGGAATTCCCGTGTCATCGCACAGCATGGCGATGACTTCCCAGCCAGGATTCTCAGCCATAATTTTGAAAATAGAATCTATATGTTTTTTACTCTCCATGGACACGGAGTTAAAAAGCCCCGGTTTCTCACAGAACTTGTATGTTTCTGCCAGCACCTCAGTGCTAGGACTGTCGATGGAGATCGGAACATCTGTCACACTCTGTACCAGGTCAATCATCCAGTGCAGGGTTTCTACCTCGCCCACTTCGACAGAAGCGCATACATCGATAAAAGCCGCTCCGTCTGCCGCCTCTTTCCGGGCGATATCCTTAATCCATTCCTCATCCCGACCTGCGATAGCCTTTGCCATAGAAGGAATCGTTCCGTTCAGCTTCTCTGCAATAATAATCATTGTCATTTCCTCCTGTTATCCTGCGCCTTATTTCTTATAGGTACCGTACTTCTCAAAGCACTCCAGTTCATACAGCATGGTTTCCTTGGTGGTACCGATTGCATCCAGATAGCCGTACTCTACACCGATAAAGCCGCCCTGTCTGGTACCCCATTTTTCAATCAGTTCCTTTGCTTCCCGATCGATACGCTCCTTATCTCCGGTCGGCAGTGTGGTCTGAATATCCACAGACGCCTCAAAGCAGATACGTCCCTGACCAATCTTGGAAATCTCATCCACGCCTACCAGATTCGGCTGATGGATATTGATGATATCTACGCCAAGCTCAATCAGATCCTCCAGGATGTCATTGATCTTGCCGTCTGTATGGAAACGGATGTCCATACCGCACTCATGCGCCTTGTCAAAGATTCTCTTATACTGCGGCTTGAAGATTTCACGGAATCTCTTGGGAGAAATCATCAGTGCCTGCTGGGTACCCCAGTCGTCTGTGGTATCATAGCAGTGAATCCGGCCCTTTCCCAGACGATATGCTTCTTCGATAATGCCGATCTGATAGTCTGCAAGCTTTCTTGCCAGCTCCTCTGTCTCCTCCGGAAGCTCAATGATATCGCAAAGGGTATCCTCAAAGCCGTGCAGGAAATGCATACGCTCAAAAATACACTGGGGGCTGTTCAACTGTACATACAGGTTCTTTTCCTCTGCCTCCTTCAGCGCTTCCTCCAGTCCGTCAAAACGGCCCTCTGCCTTCGGATCCGGGAACTGGAAATCCTCCAGATCCTCCTCCAGATCCTCCAGAGCGATATTACAGGGCTCGCCCATGCTGGATCCCTTTCCGTCGCTTCTCCACAGGCATCCCCACTCATCGTATTCGTTGTCGCCCGGACGAACCTTCTTGGATACGCTGTAGGTCTTGCTGTTGTCTCTTTTATCCTTCGGCGGAAGTACGAAGATACGGCATACATCACCCTTTCCCGCGATTCTGTCAAATCGAAGACCGATACGGTCCGGATTCTGGAAATGTATATTAGCCTTCATAATTTCATAACTGGTCATTTTTCTTTTCCTCTCTTTCGCTTTTCCTGTAAAATCTACAGACTTTCAAATCCTATATCTGACATCCGTTTGGCCGCGCGCCAGCTTTCCGAACGTACATCCATATTTACGCTTCCAGAAGCTCCGGACTGGGAGGCTCCTTTCGCATATTGCAGGCTGTGTTGGTACACCGTCTGCAGTCATGTGCCACCCGGAATTCTTCCGGATCCTCCGACAGAAGGAAGATATGGCAAATGGTTTTTACCGGGTAGAACATATATCCCCTGGATAAGGTCAGTCCCGGAAGCTCTGCCTCCCCGATGGTGTCGAAGGCAAACTTCTGGGCTTCCATGGTCAGATCGCCCGGAATCTCCAGTCGTCCCCGGATGCCCACCTTTCTTTCCCGGCAGACGTCCATCACCTGATGCACCCAGCATTTTTCCAGTTCAAACAGATAAATATCTGCATAGGAGTCTGCCAGAAGTCCTCTGACGCAGTCCCCGTCCCGGAAAAAGCTCTCACAATAATCGGAAATATCCTTTCCAATCGTAATAATGGCGCAGGCTACCTCTGTTCCCTCCGGAATCTTTTTCGTAGCCAGCTCCTTCGGTATTTTTCCGAAGGCCATTGCTCCATGGGGATCTAACGCCCTTTTTGCCTCGCTTTCAAGCTCTTCCAGCTCACTCTGAAATTCCTCATACCACTCAGATTCCGGCGGACAATTCATTTTTTGAAGTACCTTTTTCTCCGGCACCTCTGCTTTCAGGTTATGAAACCTCATCTTGTCCTCTCTTCTTCAGAACTGCCTTCCTTGCCTCTCTGGCACAGGACATGGCGTCTGACGTATAAATATCTGCATCAATTTCCTGGGCAAAGCATTCATTGACCGGAGCTCCGCCTATCATAACAATATATTTTTCGCGTAAATGACGGCGCTTCAGTTCTTCAATAACCTCCTGCATGGCGTCCATCGTGGTGGTCAGAAGCGCTGACATGCAGATGATATCTGCCCCAACCTCCTCGGCGGTATCAAGGAACAGGGCTGTATCCGCATCGTATCCGATATCCACCACCTCGAAGCCTGCTGCCCGAAGAGACAGGGATACCATATGCTTTCCGATATCATGCCAGTCGCCGCGCACCGTTCCCAGTACAACTCTTCCGATATAGCCATCGCCATCTCCCGTGGTCAGATAACCCTCCAGAATGGTAAGTCCGGCGTTGATGGCTCTGGATGAGACCAATACCTCCGGCACAAATACCTCATCCTTCTTAAACTTATCAGCAACTACCATCATACCTGTCAACAGGCCTTCATTCAGAATCACCTTCGGATCATAGCCTTCCTCCAGCGCCTGACGTACCAGCTGCTTTACACTTTTTGCTTTTCCTTCTTGTACGCTTCCTGATATACTCTGAATTATCGACATCTCTGTCACTCCTCAATATCTGATGTTATTTTAGTAATTTTTTTTGGATTTTGCTTGTAATAACTTTTGAAATTTGATACTTTTTTTGATTTTCATATGATATAATAGCATGCATACGAGGAAAAGGAGTCTTTCTATATGCAAGCCTATTTATACAATATTATCAGTGAACAGCAGTTGAAGGAAATTCTGGAATGTCTTTATTCCTGCCTGAATCTGCCTATTCAGGCTCTGGATGAAGCGGGCAACACCCTCTGTGGCTTTGGCACTGCCACTCCCTTTTGTATGCAGTTTAAGAAGCTGTTATCTGAGCAGAGCGCCCAGAAGGGCAGCTGTAAGGAGCTGCACGCAAAAGCGGCAAAACGGGCCATGGATCTGGGGGAGGCCTACGTCTTTTCCTGTCATGCTAACCTTAATCATATCATATTTCCACTGGTAAATAAAGACACCCTCTTTGGCGCGATTCTGATAGGCCCTTTTCTGATGGACGAACCAGACTCTACCTTACTTTTGGATATCACCCGGCGGTATACCGTATCTACCGAGCATACTCTGGACCTCTATGAGGCTCTGTCCGGTATCCGCATCATCACCCCTGAGATGGCTACACATATCAGCCGGCTTCTCTCCTACACCTTTACTCCGCTGATTCCCTCGGCTCTGCAGCAGCTTTCCGAAAGCCGGAGTAAAATTGTACAGCAGTCCCGCATCAGCGAATCCATTCAGATGTACAAATCCGTAGAGTCTGTACAGGGACAGAGTTATCCGGTGGAAAAAGAAAATCTACTCATTCGGCGGGTAAAGGAACGCAATATCCAGGATTCCCGGAAAGTTCTCAACGAACTCCTCGGATATGTATTTTTTGAGGGCGGCAATAACCTGAATATCATCCGTTCCCGGGCCATTGAACTCTGTTCCGTTCTTTCCCGGGCAGCCATGGAGGGCGGAGCCAACACCGACGTGGCCCTGAAAATCAGCAATAATTTTCTCCAGAATCTGAATTCCACCCGCAATCAGGAGGAGCTCTGCCTGGAGCTTCAGAAAACTCTGGATTTCTTTATTGAAAGTATGTTTGTAAAAAATTCAGGAAAAAACAGCGAGGTAATTAAGAATGCCATCCAGTACATGACCCAGAACTACAATAAGCCCCTGACTCTGGAGGAAACGGCGGCCCAGGTACAGCTGAACCCCTCCTACTTTTCTTCCCTGTTTAAGAAATCCTGCGGTTCCTCCTTTAAGGAATATCTGAACTATATCCGCATTGAGGAAAGCAAGCACCTTCTGAGCAACACCAATTATTCTATCATTGACATCGCGATTGCCGTGGGCTTTGAGGAGCAGAGTTATTTTACGAGAGTTTTCAAGAAATATACCGGTCTGACACCCAAGCAGTACCGGAAATAACGCTCCCAAACTATATAAAAACCCGATGGGCTTTATCTTCCCATCGGGTTTCGTTTATCCGTTCAGCTTCAGAGAATTCTCTACCATCACCTTCGGAATATACTTTTGAATTTCATACACCAGCTGCTTTAACTGATATTTCGGAAATATAAGCTTAAACTGTCTCTTCCCGGTTGTAAAACGCGCAATAACCTTAGATGTCTGATATTCCGCAATCTCCACTGTCGTTACCTTTTCCCAGGGAATTACAAAGCCCAGCTTTACCACGCCCTTTTCACTGATTCCCCGCTTCACCGCCAGGGTAAAGAACAGCGCCATCAGGATTAACGTATTGCGAAGGCTTTCTACAAATTCCGCACCGGGATCCGGCCGCAAAAGCAACGATGTAAACAGTAATACAAGACAGAATGTGAAGAAATCGTCTTTTCCTTTCACGGTAACCCGGCGGTTCTGCCGGATTACCAGATAAGTCTCATATATCAGCACTGCCAGTGCCAGAATGCTGACCATATAATTGATGACTGTCATAAAAGCCGTTCCCGATTACATTTCGCCCGGGAAATTTTCCTTTACACAGTTTACCAGCAGACCTGTTACCTCATCCTTGTTCAGCATATTGGTTGTAGTAACAATCTTTGCGTCGGTCGGCGGAAGCATTTCCACGATCTCCGGGCTGGTCAGAACGATATCCGCATTCATCAGGAATCCCGCTGCCTCACCATGCGCGCAGGCTTCAACGCTGGCACTGATTCCGTTTTCCATGCAGATATTATTTACATTGATTTTCAGCAGCATACTGGTTCCCATTCCATTATGGCATACACATACGATATTTAACATGATTCTTTCTCCTTTTTGTCTTGTATTTCTTAATGATTATTACACAGCAAAGCTTAGCATGCAACCGGAATTCCGAGCATTGCTCCGATTCCCTTGAAGATAGCGGTGATTGCTACCCAGATGGTTGCGTAGTCGCTGACACCCTGCCACCACGGCAGATCCAGCATAGCAACCGCAAGCGCGGAACCGAAAATCTGAATCAGTCCTGTGCAGAAGCAGATGGTTACCAGAGCCTTCCAGCCACCGAACTTATTCGCGAAGATACCTACGGTAGCGCCGTCGAAGAACAGCGGGATAAAGCTCGGAATCAGGATAATCGGGCTTCCTGTTGCAATCAGGACAATTACACCTACAATCTGGCCCAGTGCGCCGCACAGGAAACCAAGTACTACAGATTTCGGAGCGAAGCCGTACAGAGCAGCACAGTCAACACCTGCAACTGCGCCCGGCAGAAGCTTCTCAGAGATACCCTTGAAGGACATCATCAACTCACCTACGAACATACGAACGCCGGCAAGCAGTACCCACAGGTCTGCGGTCAGTGTGATGGAAATCCACAGCATGAAGATGATGCTGTTCTTATAGGTACCGTTGTTAAAGCCGTCAGCTCCGCGAAGAGCGTCTACGCCATCCTTACCGATAACCAGCATAATCACTGCAGTTGCGATAATCATACAGAGCAGAGTTGCCAGAACGCTGTCCTGAAGGAAGTTCAGGGATGCCGGCAGTTTCTTCTTTTCGATATCGTCCTTCTCCGGATTACCAATCTTCGGAGCTACCTTGTAAGCTACAAAGTCCATAAACATCTGCTGATGAGCAACGGTCAGGTCTGCGCCGCCTGTGATAACCTTGGTCGGCTTAATCAGCATCGTAGAACAGATACCCCAGTACAGAGCTGTCACAACAGATGCAATCAGGATGGTCGGAACCATGCCGGTACCCAGGAATCTCCATACAATATATACGGTGATACCACACTGTACGATCATCGCGTTGCCGGTCAGGTATACGGCACGAATCTTGGTGTACTTACGAAGCGCTACCAGAATCAGGTTGATGATAAATGCAACCAGAAGTGTATACAGTCCCCAGGAGGTACCTACGCCCTCTCCCAGTACAGCATCCATTTTCTCAAAGCCTGCTGTCATGGTTGAGTAGGTGTTCAGGCCTGCGCCCTGAAGTCCTGTAGAATTTTTCAGTGCTGTCAGAAGATGACCAAAGTTCGCGGACAGGGCGCCGGAACCGATACCCATTACAATAATACCGATAGACGCCTTAAATGCTCCAATCAGAGCTTTTCCGACGGTCTGTTTCATAGCAAGGTAACCAATGAACACTACGATTGCCAAAAGCAGGAATGGCTGTGTGAAGATCTGCTTCAGCAATAAATCAAGAATATAATTCATAATCCCTTCTCCTTCTCGTATTGAGTTGTAAACTACATTTTTCATTTGAAGCCTCCGGACAGTCCCCCGGAAATACTGCGCGCCTGTTTTCCGCTGTCTCCTTTATGTCCTCCAAACTTAATTAGATGATAGCAGTTTTTTCCCGTCAATATTTTGAATTATTTTTGAAAAATGGTATTTATTTTGGATATTTTAACAAATAAACATTTTCTCACCTTTGTGCTTCTCTGCACATTTATTCACTTTTCATTATTTTTGGAATTTCATCCCAAATCCTGCGGTTCTATTGAATGGAAAAACTTTGCATGCTATCATACAGACAGAGTTATCGTTTTATGAACAGGAGGGATTCTTTTGATTTACCTTGACAACAGCGCTACGACTTCCACCGACCCGGATATTGCGGCCATCGCCCTTGATTTTATGACAAACCGTTACGGCAATCCGTCTTCTCTCCATCATTTTGGAATGGATGCCTATCAGGCTGTAATGAACGCGCGTTACCAGGCGGCCCGGCTTCTCGGAGCCCCCACAGATTCTGTCTATTTTACCTCCGGCGGAACAGAAAGTAATAACATTGCCATCCGGGG
Organism: Laedolimicola sp.; assembly: GCF_051972735.1. Taxonomy (NCBI): domain Bacteria; kingdom Bacillati; phylum Bacillota; class Clostridia; order Lachnospirales; family Lachnospiraceae; genus Laedolimicola; species Laedolimicola sp. Next base: position 73,048 of record NZ_JBOKYU010000006.1, read on the forward strand.
TACCGCCCTGGCGAATCAGGCTGTGGGACGTCATATTGTGACCACGACCATTGAGCACAGCTCTGTACTCTCCTGCTGTCAGGCTCTGGAAAAGGAGGGCTTTTCCGTCACCTACGTGACTCCCTCTCCGGAAACACACCGCATAGAGGCGCAGGATATTCTCGGGGCTGTCCGGGAGGACACTATTCTCATTTCCATGATGCATGTGAACAACGAAACCGGTGAGATTCTTCCCGTGCGGGAGGTTGCTGAGGCTGTACACCGGGAGCATCCCCACACGCTTATCCACTGCGATACAGTCCAGAGCTTTGGCAAAATACCGGTCAAGCTCCATGAGCTGAAGGTGGATCTTCTGTCTGCCAGCGGCCATAAAATCCATGCGCCCAAGGGAATCGGCATGCTTTATATCCGTCCTCAGGTTCCCGTAACGCCCCTGGAATACGGCGGCGCCCAGGAGGGTCATGTAAATCCCGGTACGGAAAGTGTTCCTCTCATCTGTGCCTTTGGCGCTGCCGCTGAAAAACGGCTTCTGAACATGAAACAGAATCTGGAACAGGTCACCCGGCTGAACCGGTATTGCCGGAATGCCGTTACCGCTGCATTCCCTCAGGTACAAATTCTGAGTCCCGAAGACGCCTGTCCCTATGTGCTGAATTGTTCCTTTTCCGGCACACAATCCGGAGATCTGGTGGACGCCCTGAGTATGCGCGACATCTATGTATCAGCAGGCTCAGCCTGCTCCCGCGGCACCTTAAGCCATGTACTGAAAAGCGCCGGTTATGAAGCCTCTCTGGTTGAGGGCGCTCTGCGCATCAGCTTTGACGCGCAAAATACCACGGAAGAAATCGATACGCTCATTCAGGCGCTCAAAGACGTGATTTTAAAATAACCGTTTCTAAAAATTAGTTCCGGGAATCTCCCTCTGTGGATTCCCGGAACCTTTTATCTGTCTGATTATTCTATCATTTTTCCTTCCTGGATCAATACATTCAATGCGGTATTCTCATCAGTAATCAGCGTTTTCATCAATCCGCCGTGCAGGGCTCCCAAAATGGGAAGCGCCTTTTTCTGGCCCTGCGCTATGGTAATTACCTGTTCTTTATTTACAATTTCTTCCACTTCCAGGCCGAAAATTTTATTATGCAGCTCCGTATCCAGAATTCTGCCCTCCCGGTCATAGTATCTTCCAAAAAACAGACCGACCGCTCCCTGCTGGCTCAGACGAAGCTTTTCTTCTTTTCCAAGATAAGAATTCCACAGAATCCGCTTATCCTTCAAATCAAAATTTCCCACGGAGCTCAGTATCACATTGGCCTGCTTGGCAAGCTCTATGGTCTTGCCTACCGCCGCCACACGGTTCAATACCTGTCTGGCCTGCTTATCATCCAGAATAAAGGGGGCAAAGAGATTGTGGCAGGAGGCTCCGTATACCTTGGCAAACTGCCGGACCAGCTCCATCTCCTCCTCGTTCTGTGAAGGGTTATTCAGCAACCCAATCAGCTGCACTACCTGAATCGGCAGAAACCTTTGGGGCTCCATACACTCTACCACCGTCTGGAGCGTCCTGCCTCTTCCGATTCCGATAATGGAATCCTTGGTTAAAATAGAATCTATGTACTCTGCGGCTGCCCTAGCGACTGTACGGAGCGCCTCGTCCTCCCCGCCGGGAATGTCCGCCAGAATCACCGCCTCCTTAAGTCCATATCGTTCTTCAAAAATATGCTCCAGATAATCATTCCGCCGGAAGCCGCCATTGATACGTATATCTACGATATTCTCTTCCTTCGCTGCCTTCAGAAGACGGGAAATCTTGGTTCTGGACAGATATAGCGCTCTCGCGATCTCTGCCTGGGTCATATCATCACGATAATACATGACTGCCGCGCGTTTTTTCAATTCATCCTGATTTTCCACTGTCATATAACCTCCAAAAAACGGCAAAACTATAGTCTCTTCACCAAATATCCCGGATAAAGTATACCATAATTTTGCCGTTGCTTCAATTCTTTCTATTATTTCAGATTTCAGGCTCCCAGGCAATTCTGCCGATTACGCAACCACAACATCCATTCCCAGCATATCTGCCAGCATTCTTAAATCCTCCTCGTAATCACCGTATACCCATGCGAAGTGATGTCCGAATTCTGCTTCCTTTTTATGGAAATCATGGCTGTCCTCCACATCAAATACCAGCGCGTGCTTGCACTCCGGCGTCAGGAAATCATCACAGCCGGTAACCGTACCGCGTACAATCATAATCTTATCCATCTTTGGACTCAGATTGATTAAGGTAACCTTCTCTCCCGCATCCTGGGCAAAGTCGTAACGCATGGTGGTTCCCCAGTTGCCCTTGGTAAAGCTTACATAATCGATCGGCAGCGGCTTCTCATCATAGCCCTTCATATACTTGGAACATACGTCGTGCAGAATACGCAGAGAATGGTTGGTTTTATCCTCCAGACGCACCATGCAGTTACCCATATGCGGCGCTTTTCTCGCAATGCTCATCAGAATTGCGATAGAGATCACCGATCCCACATCGGACGCGCAGGCGGACGGTACTCCGTCATCCTTCATCAGAGAATGTGTCAGACAGAAGGTCAGGTGACGCTTATTCAGCTCTCTGGTTGCGCACATCTCAAAGCAGGGCAGTGTAAATGCGTTGCAATCATAGAAGGACATGACCTTCTTTGCGGTCAGATAGAACTCCACATCATTGGAAATCGTCTCTGCGGGAAGATGAACGCCATTGGCATCCTCCACCAGCTTATCCGCAATGGCCTTTGCCTCTGCCTTTTCCTCATCTGTCAGGGCATCCAGCTCCTTGAAGAACTCCAGACCATTATAGTTCAGGATTTCCGTACCGAAGCGCTTCGTTACATCTGTGATATCCACAAAGGAGCTTACGCAGCCGAAGGAAAGAATGTTATTTCTCAGGCCGTACAGAAGCTTCATATTCTTCAATACCTTTCTGGTGCGCATCGCACGGAAGGTCTGGTTCAGCTCCTCATAGCTCAGTGCGTTGTATACCTCAAAATCACCGCTTGCGAACAGATGCGCCGCCGCGTCGATTCCGCCCAGACGGGAATATTTACTGTTGGACAGCGGACAAAAAGCAATCGGCTTGCTGGAACGCTTTGCAATAATCGTAGATACATAAGAAATCAGTCTGGTTCCGGAAATCAGGTAAACATCTACCTTCCCGTTATTAGAAAGCACATCCTCAATACTCTCTTCCTTCACCGCAAAATCCTCATGCCACTCCAGATATTTACTCTCCAGAAGCTCTACATGACCATGATCCACGTAGTTTTTCAGATCCTCGTTGAAGAACTGGAAGGTTTTTAAAGATTCCTTCTTCTCGTAATCGTAGGTGAGCTCCTCTCCAGCGCCGTAGCGGCAGGGTCCCATAAATACATTCAGGTGTACCAGGCTTACGAATACCGGCTGAACGACAAGTTTCTTTGTTACAATACTGTTTTTGTACATTGTAAATCCCCTTTCGTTTTCACGTGATTTTGTTCTGCTTTTATTATTCACAACTGGTATTTTTTTGTCAATATTTTCACCAACGATATGACAAATGACTGATTTTTTTCTCATTCTGCACAAATGTTCAACGGGATATTTCGTGCGAATTGCAGTTTTTCTGCCTTTTTTGGTAATAAAAAATGGTATTTTTACCAAACTTATGGTATTATTTATTTCACAAAATAATTACCAGAAAAGAGGCTTTGTTTTGGAAGTTAAACTCTATAACTATATTGAAAAAAAGAAATTGGAAAGGCTCCTGGAATGTCTTTACTCCTGCCTGGAGCTTCCTCTGCAGGCATTAAACGAAAACGGGCAGACACTCTGCGGCTTCGGCATCTCCACGCCCTTTTGCGACTGTTTTAAAAAGCTGCTTTCTGTCTATTCCACTCCCAAGGACTCCTGTCGGGAGCTCCACGCGGATGCGGCTCTGCGCGCTCTAAAATCTCAGAAGCCCTATATTTTTTCCTGTCATGCCAATCTGAATCATCTGGTCTATCCCTTATACCATGATTCCGAGGCTCTGGGCTGTATTCTCATCGGCCCCTTTCTGACTGCGCCTGCAGATACCGATATGCTCAGCGATATCGGAGAACGATACGTTCTTCCCTCCAAACCACTGCTGGAGCTTTGTGCGTACACCTCCAGCATTCCTCTGATCCCGCCGGAAAAAGCAGAACAGATCAGCTGGCTTCTGTCCTATATGCTTCCTCCGCTGTTCTCGGCAAAGTCAGATTCCTGCTCCTTCTGCACCACATCCTGCTCATCCTGTTCCAAAAAGCAGAGTGCCGCCAGAGAAGGCGGTAATTACCGCAACGAACAGGAACTGATGACCGCTGCCATCGCTTATATCTCCGAGCATTATGACCAGCCTCTTACCCTGAAGGAAACCGCTGATCATGTAAAACTGAATCCTTCTTATTTTTCTGCACTGTTTAAGCAATGCTCCGGTTCTACTTTTAAGGAATTTCTGAATTATACACGAATTGAGGAAAGTAAGAAATATCTGATCAATACAAATTATTCCATTCTTGATATTGCCATCGCCACCGGCTTCGAGGATCAGAGTTACTTTACTAAGGTATTTAAAAAATATACCGGCATGACGCCGCGGCAGTATCGAAACTGATATCCGTTTCCAAAAAATACACACAACACAAAAAACGCTGTACGAACATTTCGTACAGCGTTCTCTTTGTACCTTCAAAACTATATACTGCATATCTTCTTAGACATTTTCTATCCTATGACGCTTCGCGAAGATTTTACTTTCTTCACTCGCACGAGACCGGTCACTCAGAACCGCTTGCGCGCTTCTTCGTGCCTTCGCTCCGCGAATGCTCAGCCGTCACATCTGCTTTGCTTCGGAGTGCCAGCACTCCTCTTCTCCGCATCTGCTCCGTCTGACCGCTCTCTCCGCTCTTGGTCAAGCCCTCGACCTATTAGTAACAGTCAGCTCCATGCATTACTGCACTTCCACCTCTGCCCTATCTACCTTGTCGTCTTCAAGGGGTCTTACTTCTTTCGAATGGGATATCTCATCTTGAGGGGGGCTTCACGCTTAGATGCCTTCAGCGTTTATCCCGTCCCGACTTGGCTACTCGGCCATGAGCCTGGCGGCTCAACCGATACACCAGAGGTCAGTCCATCCCGGTCCTCTCGTACTAAGGACAGCTCCTCTCAAATATCCTACGCCCACGCCGGATAGGGACCGAACTGTCTCACGACGTTCTGAACCCAGCTCGCGTACCGCTTTAATGGGCGAACAGCCCAACCCTTGGGACCTACTACAGCCCCAGGATGCGATGAGCCGACATCGAGGTGCCAAACCACTCCGTCGATGTGAACTCTTGGGAGTGATAAGCCTGTTATCCCCAGGGTAGCTTTTATCCGTTGAGCGATGGCAATCCCACTTTATACCACCGGATCACTAAGTCCTACTTTCGTACCTGCTCCACCCGTCGGTGTCGCAGTCAAGCTCCCTTCTGCCTTTGCACTCTTCAAATGGTTTCCAACCATTCTGAGGGAACCTTTGAGCGCCTCCGATACCCTTTCGGAGGCGACCGCCCCAGTCAAACTCCCCGCCTGACACTGTCCCGTGG